>DASSUA010000214.1:0-6295 GCA_035707525.1 Pseudonocardiaceae bacterium | reverse complement strand
TCGTCCAGGATGACCGGCCTGACCCCGACCGGCTCCGCTCCGCTCACGCCGATCGCGCTCAGGCACGCGTCCAGGCGGGCGGGGCCGGCCAGCGCGCCGTAGTCGCGGGCGCCGAGCACGTCGCCCAGCGCGTCGTCGAGTTCGGCGGCGGTCAGCGTGAGTGGCGCGATCCCGGTGTTCGATGTGGGGGCACCGGCGTGCGGCTCGCCGCCCGTCTTCGCGCCCAACAGGTTGATCACGGCGACCACCGCGACGGCCGCGGCCGCCGTCAGCACACCGCCACCGGCGATCAGCCCGCGGCGGCGGCGCCTGACGGCATCGAGATCGACGGGCGCCGACGGTGCGGGCACGGCGCCGGGCCGGGCGGGGCCGGGTCCGGCGGTCGAGGGCTGGGCGGTCGAGGGCTGGGCGGTGGCCGGAGGCCGTGCAGGTACGGGACCGGGCGGGGGAAACGGGCCGGGAGGGGCCAGCCGGGCGGCGCTGGCCGCCTCGGCCGCTATGGCCGCGTCGAGGCGGGCCGCGACGTCATCCGGGATCCGTGGGGCCGGCAGGCTCGCGAGGTCCCGACGGGTGGCGTCCAGGGCGGCGAGGGCGTCCGTCGCGTCCCGGTCGGACTCGACGCGGCGGCGCAGCTCCTCGGCCACGCCCGGCTCGAGCACGTCGGCGTGCAGGTCCGCGAGTAGGTCCAGGGGCCAGGGCGGGCCGGGCGGCAACCCACCCGGGGTGGGCACGTCGTTGCCCATCATCATCCCTCCCTGGACTGTGCCGGTCCGTGCTGTGCCGGTCCGTGCGCCGCCGGTCCGTGCGCCGCCGGTCCGTGCGCCGCCGGTCCATGCGCCGGGCCGGACTGCGCCGTTCTGCCGGTTGCGGCGTCAGGTCGGACGTTCGCATCCGCATCGGGGTTCCGCAGGTGTCCGAGGAGGACGGCGAGCTTGGCCCGGCCGCGAGCGCACCGGCTCTTCACGGTGCCCTCGGCGACGCCGAGGATCGCGGCGGTCTCGGCGACCGAGTAGCCCTCGACGTCGACCAGGACGATGGCGGCGCGCTGCTCGGCGGGGATCTGGGCGAGGGCGTCCCGCACCGCCAGCTGGGTCTCGCGCTCGCTCACGGCGTCGCGGGGGGCGGCCGGCTCGTGCGGGCCGGTCTCGGGCAGCGGCGCGGTCGGCCGGGCATTGCGCCGCCGCAGCCGGTCCAGGCAGGCGTTCACCACGATGCGGTGCAGCCACGTCGTGACCTGTGACTCGGCGCGGAACGAGCCGGCGGCGCGGAAGGCCGAGATGAACGCCTCCTGCAGGGCGTCGGCCGCCTCGTCCGGGTCACGGAGGGTTCGCAGGGCGACCGCCCACATCCGGTCCCGGTGCCGCCGCACGAGTTCGCCGAACGCGTCCCGGTCACCGGCGACATGCGCGGCGATGAGCGCGGCGTCCGACGCTGCGGCAGCGGTCACCCGGGGAGGATAACGGGGCGCTCCCAAGGTGGGCGCGGTGCGTAGCGGCGGCCGCGGGCGGCCGGCGACCGGGGGCGTCGTGGGTGGGGCTCAGCCGGCCCGCATGAATGTCAGTTCGGCGAGCACCGTGGCGTTCGCGCCGCCGGCGGTCGACAGCTCGGTGATCCACACCAGGATGTGCTGGCTCGGCTGGTCGGTGTCGATCTGGATCTCGGTCCGGCCCTCGTCGAGGGTCGCCCGGCCGATCACCTTGGTCTGGTCCAGCGGCACGTCGGTCGACGGTGCCGCCCTGATCTCGACCTTGCTGCCGGCACTGGGCGAGTCGATGATCACGGTGCCGAGCTTGACCGGCTCGACGAACGAGGCCATCACGCCGACGCCGGGCTTGAGGGCGGGGAACGGCTGCCGGTAGTCGTAGGTCTTCCACACCGATTCGACGTCGCCGTCGATCACGCGGTTGACCCGGTTCGGGTTGTCCGGGTCACCGGTCGGGTCGAAGACGCTCACCTCGGCCGGGCGGACCGGGGTCGACCGGGCCGGCTGCTGGGCGGAACTGGCGGGCGCGCCACTGGGTTGGCCGACCGCGATCGTCGGCGCCGTGCCGTCGCCGCCGGCGACGAGGTTGGCGAACTGGATGCCGATCCAGGTGAGGACGATCACGGTGGCGACGCCGAGCACGCCGAGCGCGATCGCGAGCTTGCGGCGGCGGTCGGGGGCGAGGTGGTCGGCGTCCTCGACGCTGTGCCAGAGGCCGTCGACCGGGTCGCTCCCGGCGACCATCGGCATCAGCACGGTGTCCTGCTCTGAGGTGGCGGTCTGGTCGAGAACCTGGTAAACGGCCGTTCCGGTGTAGATGCCGCCCGATGAGCCGCCGGCCAGGCAGCGTTCGGCAAGGATCGACAGGTCGACCGAGACCGCCGGCCGCAGCGCCCGCGGCGCGACCGCCGCCCCGACGCTGGTGCGCGGCGCCTCCCTGATGCCCGGTGGCGGGTCCGGCAGCGGCCACGAGCCCACCAGCAGCAGGTACAGCGCGGCACCGATGCCGCGCACGTCGCCGACCTGGGTGGCGAGCGGCTGCACGGCCGGGAAGGCGAGCTTGGCCAGCCCTTCCTTGGTGATCCAGATGCGCTGCGGGTGGTCGCAGCCCAGCACGAGGCCGGCGCGGTGGGCGGCGTCGATGGCCGAGGCGAGCGGGGCCAGCGCGCGGGCGATCACCCCGCTGGGCAGGACGCGGTGCTCGCGCTCCGCGTCCTGGGCGAGCGAGGCCAGCGACGCACCGGTGATCCACTCGCTGACCACGAGGCCGGCCAGGCCGGAGCCCGAGCGCTCGCCGTCCAGGACGTCCAGCACTCGGGTGATCCCGGGGTGCTCCAGCCGCGCGGTCGCGGTGGCCAGGTCGAGGGTCCGCTTCGCCGAGGCGAGGCCGTGGCCGATGAGCAGGGTGAGCGCGACGTCGCGTTCGAGCACGATGTCCTTGGCCCGCCACAGGCTCGCCGGCACCCGGCCGTCCGCGCCGACCTGTTCGAGCAGCCGGTAACGCCCGGCGATGAGGGCGCCGGGGGTGAGCACGGCCGCCGGACGCTCCGGCGCCTCCCTGCCGGGCTGCGGGCCGCTCACGCTTGGTCACCTCCGCCGCAGACCGTGAGTCGATTCTTCAGTCGAGCGTACGGGACCTGACCGCCCCGCGACTCATCCGCTACGGCTGCTGACGCAACCGCGCGGGCAGCCGAGCGGACACCTTGGCAAGTGCCGGACGCAGCTCCGCCACTCGCAGCAACGCCATCGCGACGACGGCCACGACCGCGCCGGCGAGGCCGCCGAGCAGCAGCGTGATCCAGGCCCGGCCGACCGCCCCGACGGCGTCCGGAGCGAACCGGGCGACCGCGAGATCCACCAGGTACACCGCCGCCGCCACCACGAGCCCGGCGGCGACCGTCTGCGCCACCGTCACCAGGACCCGCCCGGTCTCCAGCCGGCCCAGCCTGGCACGCAGCCAGAGCTCGCCGACGACGGCGCCGGCGATGAAACTGACCGAGTTGATCGCGGCCAGCCCCAGCACGACCCGGTCGGGCGCCAGCACCAGCGGGCAGGCCAGCATGAGCGGCACCTTGACCGCGACCATGATCACGTTGATCAGCGTGGGCGTGCGCGCGTCGTGCATCGCGTAGAACGCCCGCAGCTGAAGCATCACCACCGCGAACGGCAGCAGCCCGAACGCGGACACCGCGAGGGTCTGGCCGAGCCGGGTGGCCGCCTCGACGCTGGAGTTGCCGAGCGAGAACAGCGCGACGCCGGTCGCGGTGCCCAGCACGGTCAGCAGCGCGCTGAACGGCACCAGCAGCACGGCGGACATCCGCTCGCCGAGCGACAGGTCGGCGACCAGCCGGCCGGTGTCACCCTCCGCGGCCGCCCGGCTCATCCGCGGCATGATCGCGGTGAGCAGCGAGACCCCGAGCACCCCGTACGGCACCTGCAGCAGCAGCCAGGCGTAGCTGTAGGTGGCCACCGAACCGGCGCTGGCCGCCGAGGCGACCCTGGTGGTTGCGACGTAGCCGGCCTGGCTGACCAGGACGTAGCCGGCGACCCACAGGGCCATGCCGCCGAACGCGGTCAGCCGGGCGTCCCAACCGAACCGCCACCGGAACGCGAAGCCGACCCGGCGCAGCGCCGGCAGCAGCACGGCGGCCTGCGCCGCGATGCCGAGCGTGGTGCCGATGCCGAGCACGAGCAGCTTGGCGTCGCCCATCCGCACCGGGTTCAGGCTGATCTCGCCCGGGACCAAGGTGTACACGCCGAGCGTGGCGATCACGACGAGGTTGTTGAGCACCGGTGCCCACGCCGGCGCTCCGAACACACCGCGGGTGTTGAGGATCGCGGCGAACAGCGCGCCGAGGCCGTAGAAGATGATCTCGGGCAGCAGCAGGTAGGCGAACGCGGTGGCCAGCGTCGAGTTGGCCTGGCCCGTCGAGTCGTCCAGGTACAGCCGCGTGATCAGCGGCGCGGCCAACACCGCCAGCACGGTCGCCGCGCCCAGCGCGACCATGGCGACCGTGACCAGCCGCTGGGTGTAGCCCAGCCCGCCGTCGGCGTCCTCGCGCTGCGCCCTGACCAGCACCGGGACCACGATGCTCGTCAGCACGCCGCCGAGGAGCAGCTCGTAGACGATGTTGGGCAGGGTGTTGGCGACGGTGTACGAGTCGTTCACCACGCCGATGCCGATCACGTAGGCGAGCAGCAGCTTCGCGGCCAGGCCGGTGATCCGGCTGACCAGCGTGGCGACCGCCATCGAGCCGCTCGCCCTGGCCAGCGAGGGGGCCTGCGTCATGGCGTTGCCTTTCGGGCGGCCCGCACCCGGCGGGTGATCCGTAGCCCGGCGAGCAGCACGAGCAGGATCGCCCCGCCGCCGGTAAGGGCGAGCGTCACGGTGCCATACGCGGTCGAGCGCAGCTGGATGCGGCTGGCCGCCGGCGGGCCGAGCGGGGTGCCGCCCGGGGTCGACAGCTGCGCCTCGACGCTGAACTGGCCGGCCCGGATCACCTCGGTCGGGATCCGCACCTGGCGCCGGCTCGCCGCCGGCACCTGAACGACGTCGATCGCCCCGGTGCGCAGGCCCTGCACCTCGGAGAGCGAGATCTGGACGTCGATCTGCACCAGAAGCGGGTTGTTGAGCGTGAGCAGCAGCGGCGCATCCGAGGCGGCCAGCAGGTACGGCCCGGCCGGCGGCTCGATCTGCACGCGCTGGCGCAGCGCGGTCAGCCGCCAGGAGGCGTCGGCGGCGAAACGCTGCCCCGCGGCGCCGTCGCCGCCCTGGTCGGCGCGCCACGCGCTGGACGTCGCCCGCAGCAGGTTGTAGCGCAGCGGGTCGAGCAGGCTCGCCGGGTCGACGTTCGTCCTCGGGTCCCGGTCGGTGGCCGCGTCCATGTCCCGCAGCTGGTTACGGACGGCGGTGACGTCGGTGGTGATCGAGCGCACGACCTCCCCGGCGCCGGCCCGCATCGGGTACTGCACGGTCGTAGTCAACGCCGTCAACGCCGTCACCGCCGCCGGCACCTCGGCCGTGGCGAGCCGCTCGAGGTCTCGTGGCTGGGCGAACCCGGCAGCGACCAGCTCACCGGCCGTGCGTAGCAGCTCGCCGGTCTCGGCGCCGGTCGCCGCCCAGCGCCGCGGCGGGGTGACCAGCACGCCCGCGGCGGTCGAGCCGGCCATGACTCGCCAGGCGAGCGTGGCCGCACCCTCGTGGGTCGACAGCGGCCGCTCGGTGCCGGCCGGGACGGCCGTGCTGGCCGGCACGCTGGCCGGCACGCTGGCCGACCCGGTGCCCGGCGCTGGCTGGCCGGCGGCCGAGCCGTCCGGGACCGAGCCCTCGAGGGCCGAGCCGACGAGCGCGTCGACCGGCACCCCGCGAAGTCCCGCGGTGGCCGGCGAACCGGTGCGCAGACCGACGGTCGGCCGGTCGATGGCGGCGCCGGGGTCGGCGAGCCCGGCCGGGTCGAGCAGGAACGCGGTGTCGCCGAGGCTCGCCAGGTCGGTCAGCGTGCGCTCGTCGATCAGCTCGCCGGCCGGCCAGACCAGGTCGCTGATCGGCTGCACGCCAAGCGTGTCGATCAGGATCTGCTCGCCGTCGGACCGGGCGCGGCCCTGCAGGTCGGTCAGCCCGGCGCGGGACAGTGCCACCTGGTCGACGTCGGCGAACGGCAGCGCCATCGTGCAGCGGCCCTTGAGCATCGCGGTCAGCAGCTGCAGCCACTGCGCGGCGTCGCGGCCACCGGAGCCCGGGCGGCCGCCGGCGACCTGGTAGGCGCCCTGCGCCATGACGGCGACCGTGTCGATCAGCTCCGGATCGATCGC
>DASSUA010000213.1:0-11574 GCA_035707525.1 Pseudonocardiaceae bacterium | reverse complement strand
CCCGCGCAACGTGGTCCGGGTGCGGGTCGCCGGCCTGGAGCCGCGCGGCGACCTGGTCCGGGTTCGCGCCGGCGGTGGCCCACCGTGGGCCGAGGGTCTGGCCGCCGATGTCACACTGGCCGCGGTCGCCGAGCTCGCGCTCGAACCGGGCCTGCCGGTATGGCTCGCGGTCAAGGCGACCGAGGTCGCCGTACACCCGGCGCCGGGGCAGACTGACCCACCGTGAGCGACCCCAGGGACCCGATCGCCGACCTGCGCCGCATCGCTTTCCTGCTGGAGCGCGGGCAGGAGGCGACCTACCGGGTGCAGGCGTTCCGCCGGGCCGCCGCGACGCTGGGCCGGCTCGGCACCGACGAGCTCGTGCGCCGCGCGTTCGACGGCAAGCTCACCGAGCTCGCGGGTGTCGGGGAGGTCACCGCCAGGTGCGTGGTCGAGTCGCTGGGCGGCGAGGTGCCGGTGTACCTGCGCCGGCTGGAGGCGATCGAGGACGAGCCGCTCGACGAGGCCGCCGCGCGGCTCCGGCAGGCCCTGCGTGGCGACTGCCACAGCCACTCCGACTGGTCCGACGGCGGGTCCCCGATCGTCGAGATGGCCTGGGCGGCGCGCGACCTGGGCCACGAGTACCTCGTGCTGACCGACCACTCGCCGCGGCTGGTAGTCGCCAACGGCCTGTCCGCCGAGCGGCTGTGCAAGCAGCTGGTCGAGGTGGCCGCGCTCAACGAGGAGCTCGCGCCGTTTCGCATCCTGACCGGCATCGAGGTCGACATCCTCGCCGACGGCTCGCTCGACCAGGAGGAGGAGCTGCTCGCCGGGCTCGACGTCGTCGTCGCGAGCGTCCACAGTGGACTGCGGTCGCCGGCGGCCGAGATGACCGAGCGGATGCTGACCGCGGTGGCCAACCCGCACATGGACATCCTGGGGCACTGCACCGGCCGGCGGGTCAAGGGCCGGGGGCGGCCGGAGAGCCAGTTCGATGCGAAGGCCGTGTTCGCGGCGTGCGCCGAAAACGGGGTGGCGGTCGAGGTCAACTGCCGGCCGGACCGGCTCGACCCGCCCAAGCGGCTGCTGCGGCTGGCGATCGAGGCCGGCTGCCTGCTCTCGATCGACACCGACGCGCACGCACCCGGACAGCTCGACTGGCAGTACCTCGGTTGCGAGCGGGCGGCGCTGTGCGGCGCGGACGTCGACCGGGTCGTCAACAGCTGGCCGATGCCGCGGCTGCTGGCCTGGGCGAGAGATCGAACTGTCGGTGCCGACGCCTAACGTCCCCGCCATGACGATCGACTACGTGGCCACGCTGGCCGAACAGAGCGAGCTGTTCCACGCCGCGGCGGCGTGGCCCGAGGCGTTGCGCCAGGCGCATGGAGGCCGATCGCGGTCACGTGCGGGGTAATTCGGAGCTGTTCTTCTCGTTCGCGGGGTGGGCCGACCTGGACTGACGTGCTGATCCGGCGCACGATGGCCGGATGACTGTCACCAAGCAGGCAGTACCGTCGTACTCCTCGGGAATCTCGGACAGGCCGCTGCTCGGAGACACGATCGGCGACAACTTCGACCGGACCGTGGCCGCCCATGGCGATCGCGAGGCGCTCGTCGAGTTCGTGACCGGCCGGCGCTGGACGTACGCGCAGCTACGCGACGAGGTGGACGTCTGCGCGCTCGGCCTGGTCGCCGCCGGCATCGGCAAGGGCGACCGGGTCGGCATCTGGGCACCCAACTGCGCCGAGTGGATGATCACCCAGTACGCCACGGCCAAGATCGGCGCCATCCTGGTCAACATCAACCCGGCGTACCGCGTGCACGAGCTGGAGTATGTGCTCTGCCAGGCCGGCGTGCGGCTGCTGGTGTCCGCGCCGTCGTTCAAGACCTCGGACTACGCGGCGATGATCGAACAGGTCCGGCCGCGGTGCGCGGCCCTGGAGCGGGTGGTGCTGCTGGATCGCCCGGACTGGGCGCAGCTGATGGACGCCGGGCGGTCCGGCGACCCGTCGCGGCTGCAAGGCCTGCAGGCCGAGCTGTCCGCCGACGACCCGATCAACATCCAGTACACGTCGGGCACCACGGGCTTTCCCAAGGGTGCGACGCTGTCACACCACAACATCCTCAACAACGGCTACTTCGTTGGTGAGCTGTGCGGCTACACCGAGGCCGACCGGGTGTGCGTCCCGGTCCCGCTCTACCACTGCTTCGGCATGGTCATGGGCAACCTCGCGGCGACCTCGCACGGCTCGTGCGTGGTGTACCCGGCGCCGTCGTTCCAGCCGGCCGCGACGCTGGCGGCGGTGGCCGCGCAGCGGTGCACGTCGCTGTACGGGGTGCCGACGATGTTCATCTCCGAACTGGCCGACGAGTCGTTCGCGTCCCACGACCTGAGCTCGCTGCGCACCGGGATCATGGCCGGCTCGCCGTGCCCGGTGGAGGTGATGAAGCAGGTCGTCGAGCAAATGGGCATGGCGGAGGTGACGATCTGCTACGGCATGACCGAGACGTCGCCGGTGTCCACCCAGACCAGGGCCGACGACTCGCTGGACCGGCGGGTGTCCACGGTCGGGCGCACCCACCCGCACCAGGAGAGCAAGGTCGTCGACCCGGAGACAGGGCTGACCGTGCCGCGCGGGGTGCCCGGCGAGCTGTGCACGCGCGGGTACTCGGTGATGCTCGGCTACTGGGAGCAGCCAGACAAGACCGCCGAGGCGATAGACCCCGCGCGGTGGATGCACACCGGGGACCTGGCCGTGATGGACGACGACGGATACCTCAACATCACCGGCCGGATCAAGGACATGGTCATCCGCGGCGGCGAGAACATCTACCCGCGCGAGATCGAGGAGTTCCTCTACACGCACCCGGACATCGTGGACGCCCAGGTGGTCGGCGTTCCGGACCGGCGCTACGGCGAGGAGCTGATGGCCTGGGTCCGGCTGCGACCCGGCGCGGAACCGCTGACGGCCGACGGTCTGCGCGAGTTCTGCACCGGCCGGCTCGCACACTTCAAGATCCCGCGCTACGTGCACGTGGTGGACGAGTTCCCGATGACGGTCACCGGCAAGATCCGCAAGGTGGAGATGCGGGAGACCTCGGTCCAGCTGCTCGGCCTGCAGGACGCCGCGGCCCAGCGGCACGCCTAGTAGGTTCCGGGTCGGCTGCCTTGGCTAGGTTTCGGGGTCGGCTGCCTTGGCGCCAGGTGACCGCCGCCACTGCTGCACGGTGTGCACGGCTCCGATGGCGAACCCGATCGGTATCAGCACGCTGGACGCGCTCAGCCACGCCGGCAGATCCCGGTGGCCGGAAGCGAAAAGGACGACGACTGCGGCTAACGCGGTCAGACCGGCGGCGAACAGCGCCATGGCCGTGGTGATCACCCGGTCGCGCGGCGGACGCTTGAGCATGGCGGCAGCGTACGTGCCGATGGCAGCGGCGACCCGGTCGGCGGATAGCGGTACGCTGAACGGCGCGCGTCCCGGGCCCGCTCGGGGCGCGTTAATCGTGCGTCGGCGCTGCGCACAGACGGGCGGCGGGCACGTTTGGACAGGAAGCGGTGAGGGCGGTGCCGACCGGCAAGGTCAAGTGGTACGACGCGGAGAAGGGTTTCGGCTTCGTCACGCAGGACGGTGGCGAGGACGTATACGTCCGCGCGTCCGCGTTGCCGCAGGGGGTTTCGGCGCTCAAGTCCGGGCAGCGTGTCGAGTTCGGCGTCGCCGAGGGGCGGCGCGGGCCGCAGGCGCTGTCGGTTCGGTTGCTCGATCCGCCGCCATCGGTCGTCGAGGCGCGTCGCCGTCCGGCCGAGGAGCTGCACGGCCTGATCGAGGACATGATCAAGCTGCTGGAGGCGAAGGTGCAGCCGGAGCTGCGCCGCGGGCGCTATCCGGACCGCCGCAACTCCAAGCGCATCGCGGAGGTCGTGCACGCGGTCGCCCGGGAGCTGGACCCCGGCGCGTCCTAGCCCTCAGGTGCGGTCGTCGATCGAGAGCACCCAGGTCGCCCTGGTCGCGAAGTCGACGCCGTCCTCGCGGGGCACCATGGAGGTGCCGAACTGCTGGACCTCGACGGTCTCCAGCTGGGCGTCCTCCGCCGGCGGCGTGAGCGTGTAGGACGAGCGCTGGCCGGCGGCGAACACATTGCTGCGGGCCTGCGTCTTGGTCCCGTCCGGCGTCCGGTACCGGAAGACGACCTGCCAGGGCGCCTCGCTCACCGAGCTCGGCACGGACACCTCGATGGGCGTACCCGGCGGCACCCGCAGCGCCACGGCCGCGTCCGGGTCTGCGCGGCAGTCCTGCACCTGCACGTCGCAGTACTGGGTGGGCGTGGCCGTCACCGAGCCGCCGGCCGCGGCGAACGTCACGCGCGGCGGGCCCTCGTCATCGCCGCCACAGGACACGACACCGCCGCAGGCCAGGACACCGCCGAGCGCCAGCAGGGCACCCGGGACGAATCGTGACCAGCGCACCTACCGATCCTGCCAGCCGCTCTCGCTGGGCGCCCTGGCCGGGCGGGCCGACCGCTTCTGCCCCGGCTCCGGGCGAACCGGCCGGTCGCCGCCGATCCTCGGGATGAGTGACGAGCCGCGGTGGGCCATCGCGGTCTGCAGGGTGCCGAGCCCGACCAGCACCGCGACCACCGTGAAGCCCATCCAGTAGATCGGCGGCATGAGCACGCCGATCGCCCCGCCGCACGTCCAGGCCAGCTGCAGGATCGTCTCGGTGCGGCCGAACGCGGACGCGCGCGACTCCTCCGGCATGTCGCGCTGGACGACGGCGTCCAGGCACACCTTGGCCAGCGAACTGCACGTCGAGCCGACCAGGCCGACCACGACGGCGGTGGCGATGCCCTGGATCAGCGCGGCCAGCACCGCCGAGCCGAGCACGATCCCGACACACGTGAGGATCACCTGGTCGGGCTTGGCGAAGTGCTGCCTGGCACCGATGGCGTTGCCGCCGATGTTGCCGATGCCGGCTGCGGCGCCGACCAGGCCCAGCAGCACGACCTGCCGCCACGGTGAGTGCTCGGTCTGCGCCTTGATCACGAAGGCCACGAACAGCGCGAGGAACCCGGTCAGGATGCGGATCGTGCCGTTGCCCCACAGCGCGACCACCACGTGGCGGCCCATCGGGTGCCGGCGCCGGGTGCCCGGCTCGTCGTGGTAGTCGACCAGCGATGCCGGCACCTCGCCCTCGGTGACCTCGACCCACGCCGGCAACCGCAGGCACAGCAACCCACCCGCCAGGCACAGCGCCGCGGTGAACAGCAGCGCGCCTGGCGAGCCGAACGCCCACGCGAACCCGACCGCCACCAGGCCGAGCACGCCGCCGGCGGCCAACCCGAACACCGCGAGCCGGGAGTTCGTCGTGGTCAGGGTCATGCCCTCCGGCAGCACCCGCGGGGTCACCGCCGCCTTGAGCACTCCGAACGAGCGCGCCAGCACCATGCTGCCCAGCGCCGCCGGGTACAGCAGCCAGTCGTTGAAGTGCTGAGCCATGACCAGCGCCAGCAGCGCCCGGCCGAGAAACGATACGGCCATCGCCATCCGCCGGCCCCGCTGCAGCCGGTCCAGCAGCGGGCCGATCACCGGCGCCAGCAGCGCGAACGGGGCGACCGTGATCAGCAGGTACAGCGCGACCTTGGTCTTGCTCTCGGAGGTGGCGGCCGAGAAGAACAGCGTGTTGGCCAGCGCGACCGCGACCGCGGCGTCGGCGCCGAAGCTGAGCATCACGGGGTAGGTCAGCCTGGTCAGCCCCGACCGTTCCGCCCCGCCCGCCGTGGTCGCCCGGCGCCACGCCTGGAGGCCCTGCTGGGTCAGCTGGCGGCTGCGCCACGCGGCGACCCTGGTGACGGTCAGCTTGCGGGGGCCGCTCGGCTCGTCGGGTTGCGTCTCGTACGGACGGGTCTGCTGGCGGCGCTCGTGCCGGGACTCCTCCTCGTGCCAGCGGGCCCGCTCGTCAGGCCGGTGACCGGCGTCGCTGCCCTTCACATCCCGGCCGCCCGGGTCGCGACGGCCTGCGTTACCGCCGCCCGGGTCGCGACGGCTTGCGTTGCGGCCGCTCGTCTCGCGGCCGCCGACGGGGGGTCGCCGCGGGGGGTAGGCGGGGTCCTCGTCCCACGGATACTGCTCGGCGCCCCGCCGCGGTTGCGGCGCGGGCTCGTTCCAGCGCGGTTCCTGGCGGCGCGGGGGCATTCGCCGGACGACGTCCTGGGCCTGCTCGGTCACCCAGCGCGGGCCGCGCCGACCCCGGGGCGACCGCCGGCGTTCGCCGCCTGCGCGGTCATCGGGGGGATGGGACCAGGACACGTGTCCAATCCTGCCGTACTGGGGGATGGTCATGGCGCCGTCTGAAGGGTTCGACCCCCGGGCGTGGCGGTTCGCGTCAGCGGCTGCCACCCACCACGTACCCGCGTACCGAAACGTGTAACTCGCGTACTCAAACGGACGACACGCCGGGGGGTTAGGGGTTTAGGGGGTGAACTTGACGCGGTAGGTGTGGGGCCAGCGCTTGCCGGTCAGCAGGAACTCGTCGGTGCCGGGGATGGCGGCTATGCCGTTGAGCACGTCGGCGTGGCGGCGCTCGGCATCGGGCAGCAGGCCGGAGGCGTCGACGATGGCGGTGACGGCGCCCGTGGCCGGGTCGATGCGGGCGATGCGGTCGGTCTTCCAGATGTTGGCGTACACCGCGCCGCCGGCGCACTCGAGCTCGTTGAGGTCGCGCACCTGGGAGCCGGCGTTGTGCACGCGCACCTCGCCGACCGGCGCGAACGTCGTCGGGTCGCGGAAGGTCAGCCGGTCGGTGCCGTCGCTCATGACCAGCCGGGAGCCGTCGTGGCAAAGGCCCCAGCCCTCGCCCTCGTACGGCACCCGGCGCCGCTGCGCGAGCGTCGCGAGGTCGCGCTCGATCGCCACGCCGTCGGTCCAGGTCAGCTGCCACAGCCGGGCGCCGGCGACCGTGATGCCCTCGCCGAACAGCGGCGCCGGCAGTTCGACCCGGCGCAGGATCCGCCCCGTGACCGGGTCGGTCGCCAGCATCGCCGACTGCCCGGCCAGCCCGGTCCCCTCGTACAGCACACCGCCGGCGAGCTCGAAACCCTGCGTGAAGCTGGCCGGATCGTGCGGCCGGACCTCCAGCACTTCGACGCGCAGCTGCTGGGCCTCGGTGCCGTCCGGGCCGGGGGTGGCCGCCGCCCCGCAACCGGCCGCCGCCCCGCCGCCGGCCGCGAGCAGGACCGCCACCAGCGCGCACGCCCAGGTCCGCCGCACGCCTGCCACCCAGCCAGGTTCGCACAAGGCGCCTGCACCCGGTCAGCCGTCGCGGCGTATCCCGGTCGGTGGCCGCGGCGGTGCGGCGCTAGGTTGTCTTCCCTGTCGCTGAATACTGTGGGGAGAAGAAATGACTTATCCAGAATCGGGCCATCCCGGTCAGCCCGGTCCGACTCCGACCTTCGAGCAGCCCCCGCCGCCACCACGGCCGGCCAAGCGGACGGCCGTGGTGGTGTTTGCCATTCTTGCCGTGCTGGCGCTCGGCGCGGCCGCGACGTTCGGCGCGCTGTGGTACCTCGAGCAAGAGGACCACACGCAGACTTCGGATCAGCTGGCGGACGAGAAGCAGGCGCACGAGGACACGAAGAACCAGCTGAGCGAGGCCGAGGAGGCCAAGACGGCGGCGGAGGAGGAAGTCACAGCGCTGACCGCCTGCGCGGACGCCGGCAAGGAAATCGCCAGGCTTGCCCTTGCCAACGCAAGCGAAGAGGAGGCGACCCGGGCCGGCGCGCAGCTCGTCATCGCCTGCGGGCGGTAAGACTGTAGCGGTTCTTGTTGTCGAGGCACCGGCTGCGTTCGGCTGGCCAAGGGATGCCGGCGCCCTGTCCGGTGAAGGATCGCCGCCCGGAGGTACTACCTGATGGGTAATGCGGCACAATCGTCGGCGATGGCCGCATCGTCCACTGGCACCGAGCCAGCCGGTACCGAACCGCCCGGTACCGGCCCCGGCGCCACCGCGACCGGGCTCGCCAGGCAGGCCGACCCGCACCTGGCTGCAGCGGTCGATCTCGCGCGCGCCGCGGCCGAGCAGGACGCCGGCCCCGGCGCCGTCGGCCCGCACGCCGGCGTTCTGGCTGAGGACGGCGGCGCGGTGACCCACCTGTTCGAGGCCAACTACCCGGGCTACCACGGTTGGCGCTGGGCGGTCACGGTCGCGAGCGGCGGACCGGACGCCGCGGTGACGGTCAGCGAGGTGGTGCTGCTGCCCGGGCCGCGGGCGCTCACCGCCCCGGAGTGGGTGCCGTGGGAGCGCCGGATCCGGGCCGGCGACCTCGGCGTGGGCGACCTGCTGCCGACCGCGCCCGACGACCCGCGGCTGGTCCCGGGTTACCTGCGGTCCGACGACCCGGCGGTCGAGGACGTCGTCAACGAGCTGGGCCTCGGCCGGCCGCGGGTGCTGTCCAGGCAGGGCCGCCTGGACGCGGCGCAGCGCTGGCACGGCGGGGAGTTCGGGCCCGGTTCGCCGATGGCCGCCACCGCCCCGGCCGCGTGCGGCACGTGCGGGTTCTACCTGCCGCTCGCCGGCTCGCTGCGGGCGGCCTTCGGGGTGTGCGGCAACGAGCTGGCCCCCGCCGACGGGCATGTCGTGCACATCGAGTTCGGTTGCGGCGCGCATTCGGAGGTCGAGGTCGAGCCGAGCCCGGTGGCAACCGTGGCGGAGCTGGTCTACGACGATGCGCAGCTCGACGTCGAGCCGATCCCACCGCGCGAGGGCGAGCCAGAGCAGCAGTGAACGCCGACCCGTTCGGCACCGAGGCGCTGCGCACGGCGACGCTCGGCGCCTGGCGCTCGTCGCCGACGAGGTTCCGCGAGGACGCCAACGCCGAGGAAGACCTGGTGCTCGGTGGCTACCGGGACCGCTGGTTCGTCGAGCTGGCGCAGAACGCCGCCGACGCGGCGGGCCGGGCGGGCGTGCCCGGCGTGCTCCGGGTGTCCATTGTGGATGGTGAGCTGAGGGTCGCCAACAACGGCGAGCCGCTGCATCCCGGCGGGGTCGCGGCGCTCGCCTCGCTGCGTGCCTCCGGCAAGCGGGGCAACGGCACGGCCGGCCGGTTCGGCGTCGGGTTTGCCGCCGTGCTGCCGGTCAGCCTCGAACCCAGGGTCGTGTCGACCTCGGGTGGGGTGCGGTTCTCGGCCGCGCGAACCCGCGAGGAGGTGTCGGCCGAGCCGGCGCTTCGCGACGAGCTGGCGCACCGCCGCGGGGCCGTGCCGGTGCTGCGGCTGGTGTGGCCGACGCCGGTCGACGAACCCGGGCCGCCGGCGGGGTTCGCCACCGAGGTGCGGCTGCCGCTGCCGCCGGGCGCCGCGAGCACCGAACTGCTGGCCCAGGCCACCGAGCAGGCCGCCGACGTGCTGCTGGCGTTTCCCGCCCTGCACTGCGTGGAGCTGCCCGCCGCGTCCTGGAGACGCGACGACCTCGGCGGCGGTTTCGTGCTGCTGCGCGACGGTCAGGCGGGCACGGTGACCCGCTGGCGGCTGGTGCGCCGGCACGGCGAGCTGCCCGCGGAGCTGCTGCTCGCCGCCGAGGAGCAGCACCGCCCGGAGTGGTCGGTGTGCTGGGCGGTGGCGGTCGACGACGCCGGCGCGCCCAGGCCCGCCCGCGAGGACGTGCTGCACGCCCCGACCCCGACCGACGAACGGCTTTCGCTGCCGGCGCGGCTGCTCGCCACGTTGCCGGTCGAGCCGTCGAGGCGGCGGGTCCGGCCGGGCGGGGCCGCAGGCTTCGTGCTCGGCGAGGCGGCCCGCAGCTACCCCGAACTGGTCGTTGCGATGCCCCCGCGGCACCGGAGCGCGCTGGTGCCGGCCGGTGGTTTTCCGCTGTCGGGCGTCGATGCCACGCTGCGCGACGCGGTGGTTGCCGCGCTGCGCACCGCGCGCTGGCTGCCGGCGGCCGCGGGCGGGGAGCTGGCCCCGGCGCTCGCGTGCGTGCTGGACGTGCCGTCGCCCGAGCTGGCCCGGCTGCTCGCCGACCTGGTCCCCGGGCTGCTGGCGGCCGAGCTGAGCGAGCCGGCGCACACGGCCGCGCTGGCCACGCTCGGGGTCCGCCGGCTCGATCTGGCGGGCGTGGTCGAGGCGGTGTCCGGCGTGGACCGCCCGCCGGGCTGGTGGCGGGAGCTGTACGCGGCGCTGGCGCCGGCCGCGGACGCCGCTTCCTCCGCCCGCGACGAGCTGGCCGCCCTGCCGGTGCCGCTCGTGGACGGCCGCACCGTCACCGGGCCGCGGACGACCCTGGTGCTGGACAGCGCCGTTCACGGCATCGCCGGCCTGCGGGTGGTCCACCCGGAGGCGGTGCACCCGCTGCTGGTGCGGCTCGGCGCGCAGCAGGCCGGGGCGCGAGCGCTGCTGGAGAGCCCCGAGCTGCGGGACGCCGTCGAGCGGTCGATGGACGACGCGGAGTCGGGCGTGGACACGATGCCGCTGGCCGGTGCGGTGCTGCGGCTGGTCCGCGAGGCCGGCTCGGCGCCGCCGTGGCTCGGCGCGCTGGCCCTGCCGGCCGCCGGCGGCGAGTTCCGGCGGGCCGACGAGCTCGTGCTGCCGGACGGGGCGCTGCGCGGCGTGCTGGTCGCCGACGGGCCGGTCGGCGTGCTCCGCAGCGACATCGCCGACCTGGTCGCCGATCGCGACGCGTTGCGGGCGATCGGGGTGCTCGACGGGTTCGCGGTGGTGGACGAGGAGTACCCGGCCGGGCCCGACCACGACCTCGCCGACGAGGAGCGGTGGTGGGCGAGCCTGGCGGAGCCGCCGCAGCGGCTGCTGGCGGTGCGCGACCTCGACCTCGTCGACGACCGGCAGTGGCGCAGCGCGCTGCGGCTGCTCGACGCCGACCCGGTGACCGCACGCGCGCTGCACGCGAGGCCGTCGTACACCGGCTGGTGGCTGGCCAGGTTCGCCAGCCTCGGCGGGCGGCGCCCCCGGTACTGGCGGCTGCCGTCCGCGGTGCGGCTCGCCGGCCTGTACGACGAGGCGCCGGTCGATCTGGACGAGCGGCTGCTGGCCGCCGCCGGCGTGCGCTCGGCCCTGGACGTCCAGGACGCGGTCGACGCGGCGGACCTGCTGGCCAGGCTCGCCGACCCGGATCGCGACGTGCCGGCGGCGCTCGCGGCGCAGGCGCACGCGGCGCTGGTGGCCGCGGCGCTCGCGCGGCGGTTCAGGCTGGACGACGTCGCGCCGCCGGCGAGCGTGCGGGCGGTCACCGGGCAGGTCGTGCCCGCGGCCGGTGAACCTGGACGGCCGGTGCTCGTGCTCGACCGGCCGTGGCTGGCCGCGATCGTCGAGCCGCACTGCCTGGTCGCGGGCGGTGACCCCGCGACCCTCGCCCAGCTGCTCGACCTGGCGGTCGCCTCCGACGACCTGTCGGCCACGGTCGTTTCGGCCGGCCGCGAGGTCGAGTGGTCCCGCCTGCCCGAGGTCGCGGCGGCGTGCGAGGCGCTGGGCCGGCCGGTGCCGGGCGGCCGGTTCGTGCGGCACGACGAGCTGCGGGTCCGAACCCCGCAGGGATCCGGGCACTCGGCGCCCTACTGGGTCGACGAGCACGGCACCGTGCACGC
>DASSUA010000212.1:0-2799 GCA_035707525.1 Pseudonocardiaceae bacterium | reverse complement strand
CGCTACGTCCGGCTCGAACACCGCAGGGTGGCCACCGCGGACCTGGCCGACGCCATCGGCAAGGCCTGCGATCCGGCCACGGGCCCGGACTTCGTCGACGGCACGGTGTTCGGCCTGGACGAGCAGTACCTGACCCTGGGCAGCTTCGTCGACGGCGCGCCCGGCCCGCCGAGCGACTACACCGGGCAGCAGATCTTCTACCGGTCCGTCCGGGAGCGCCCGGTGGACCACCTGACCACGCACGACTACCTGTGGCGGTGGGACACCGACTGGTTCTGGTGCTCGCGGGCGTTCGGCGTGCAGCACCCGGTGATCCGCCGGCTCTGGCCGGGGCGGTACCGCCGCTCGGACGTGTACCGCCGGATCGTCGCCCTCGACCGCCGGTACGGGCTCAGCGACCGCCTCAGCACCTTGCGCGGCCGGCCGGTCGAGGAGCCGGTGGTGCAAGACGTCGAGATCCCGGCGCGGAACCTGTCGGCGTTCCTCGAGGCGTTCCACCGCGAGATCGGGATCTCCCCGGTCTGGCTGTGCCCGCTGCGGCTGCGGTCCGAGACCCCGTGGACGCTCTACCCGATGCGCCCCGGCGAGCTGTACGTCAACGTCGGGTTCTGGTCGTCGGTGCCCGGTAAGCCGGGTGAGCCGGACGCGCACAACCGTCGGATCGAGCAGCTCGTGACCGACCTCGACGGGCACAAGTCGCTTTACTCGACGGTGCACTACACCGAAGACGAGTTCTGGAAGCACTACAACGGGCCCGCCTACCGCGCTCTGAAGCAGCGCTACGACCCGCGCGGCCGGCTGCCCGACCTGTACTCCAAGGTCGCCGATCCTACGTCGAGCACAGCAAAGGGTGGTGCATGACATGCAGGTCGCAGACGTCATCGGCAGCATGCTGGGTTCGGAGCTCTCGACCCGCGTGCTCGGCTACGACGGCAGCAAGGCCGGACCCGACACCGCCGAGACGGCGTTGCGCATCGTCTCCCCGCGGGCGCTGGCCCGGCTCGCGACGGCACCGGGGTCGCTGGGCCTGGCCCGCGCGTACGTGAGCGGCGAGCTCGAGGTCGAGGGCGATCTCCACGCCCTGCTGGAGGCGATGGCCGACGTCGCGCTGCACCCGATCCCCCGCGGGGAGCAGCTGCGGCTGGCCCGCACGCTGCTGCCCTACGCGGTGCGGTACCGGGTCTCCCCGCCGGACCTGGAGTACCGCCCGCCGGGCCGGCTGCACTCCAAGAAGCGCGACAGCAAGGCCATCGCGCACCACTACGACGTGTCGAACACGTTCTACGAGTGGGTGCTCGGCCCGTCGATGGCCTACACCTGTGCGGTCTACCCGACGGCGGACGCCACGCTGGAGCAGGCGCAGGCCGCGAAGTTCGAGCTGGTGGCGCAGAAGCTCGGGTTGAAGCCGGGCATGCGGCTGCTCGACGTCGGCTGCGGCTGGGGCGCGATGGTCATGCACGCCGCCGCCGAGCACGGCGTGCGGGCGCTGGGCGTGACGCTGTCGCGCAACCAGGCGGCGTGGGCGCAGCGCGAGATCGAGCGCCGCGGGCTCGGCGACCTCGCCGAGGTCCGTCATCTGGACTACCGCGACACCCCGGTGGCGCAATTCGACGCCGTCAGCTCGATCGGGCTCACCGAGCATCTCGGCCGCGCGGCGCTACCGGGCTACTTCCGGTTCCTGGCGAGCCGGCTGCGGCCGGGCGGGCGCCTGCTCAACCACTGCATCACGCAGAACCGCACGCCGGCGAAGATGCGGACCGACCCGTTCATCGACCGCTACGTGTTCCCGGACGGCCAGCTGCACGCCGTCGGCCACCTCGTCACCGTCATGAACGACAACGGCTTCGAGATCCGCCACGAGGAGAACCTGCGCGAGCACTACGCGCTGACCCTGCGCGACTGGGGCCGCAACCTCGACGAGCACTGGGACGAGGCGGTGGCCGAGGTCGGCGAGGGCCGCGCCCGCGTCTGGCGGCTGTACATGGCCGCCTGCCGGCTGGGCTTCGAGCGCGACAACATCCAGCTCCACCAGGTGCTGGGGGAGGTCGTCGGCGACCGGGGCGCGTCCGGGTTCCCGCTGCGCGGCTGGTGACCCGCCCCCGAGGTACGCGCGAGACACCCCATGACGTAGGAGTGTCAAGCTGCACTCTGTTGATCTTGTTGGTGGTGGGCCCAGGCGGTGGTTTCGTCGTAGAGGGTGCGGGTCTTGAGGCAGCCGTGCAGGATGCCGACGAGGCGGTTGCCGACCTGGCGCAGGGCGGCGTGGTGGCCGGCGCCGCGGGCGCGGATGGTGTCGTAGTAGGCCCGCGCGCCGGGGGAGGCGCGCAGGGCGGCGAAGGCTTGGGCGTGGACGGCGTCGGTCAGGCGCCGGTTGCGGGCGTGGCGGGCCAGTACGACGGTCCGCCGGCCTGAGGCGCGGGTGATCGGGGAGCTGCCGGCGTAGTTCTTGCGGGCCTTCGCGCTGGTGTAGCGGTGGGGGTCGTCGCCGAACTCGCCGAGTTCCCGGGCGCCGAGGACCTGACCGAGGCCGGGCTGGCTACGGTAGATCTGCGCGTCCGGGTGCCGACCAAAATGGGCACCGACCTGTCCTTCCAGGGCGGTGATCTGCTCGGCCAGGACGGTGAGGACCGCGACCAGCGACCGGGTGACCGCGGCGTAGGCCCCGGCCAGCACGGGCGGCTGGGTCAGCTGGGGGGCGCGCAGCGCGGCCTGGATCTGTTCGGCCCGGGCGGGCAGGTCCCCGCGCCGCCCGCCGCGGCGCAGCATCCCGGCAATCTTGTTGATCGACAAGCGGGTGGC
>DASSUA010000211.1:0-2658 GCA_035707525.1 Pseudonocardiaceae bacterium | reverse complement strand
TCGAACCCATTGCGCAGGATCACAAAGGTGTGGATCGCGTTGCCCTTGATCTCGTGCGGCAGCCCGATCGCGGCCGCTTCGGCCACCGCCGGGTGTGAGACCAGCGCCGACTCGACCTCGGTCGTGGAGATGTTGTGCCCGGACACCAGCATCACGTCGTCGACCCGGCCGAGCAGCCAGATCGCGCCGTCGTTGTCGTACTTGGCGCCGTCGCCGGCGAAGTAGTAGCCCTGGTCGGCGAACCGGGCCCAGTACGTCTCCCGGTAGCGCTCGTCGTCGCCCCACACGGTGCGCAGCATCGACGGCCACGGCTGGTCGATGACGAGGTAGCCACCGCCGCCGCGACCGACCGCCTTGCCCTGGTCGTCGACGACCTTCGCGCTGACCCCGGGTAGCGGTGCCATCGCCGAACCCGGCTTGCACGCCGTGACCCCGGGCAGCGGCGCGACCATGATCGCCCCGGTCTCGGTCTGCCACCAGGTGTCCACCACCGGGCAGCGGTTGTCGCCGATGTGCTCCCGGTACCACATCCAGGCCTCGGGGTTGATCGGCTCGCCGACCGTGCCGAGCAGCCGCAGCGAGGACCGGCGGTAGCCGGCGGGGATGTCGTTGCCCCACTTCATGAACGTGCGGATGAGCGTGGGCGCGGTGTAGTAGATCGACACCTCGTACTTGTCGACGATGTCCCAGTGCCGGCCCTCGTTCGGGGTGTTGGGCGTGCCCTCGTACAGCACCGAGGTGGCGCGGTTGGCCAGCGGGCCGTAGACGATGTACGAGTGCCCGGTGACCCAGCCGATGTCGGCGGTGCACCAGTAGATGTCGGTGTCCGGCTTGAGGTCGAAGACGGTCTGGTGGGTGTACGCGACCTGGGTCAGGTAGCCGCCGGTGGTGTGCAGGATGCCCTTCGGCTTGGCGGTCGTCCCCGAGGTGTAGAGGATGAACAGCGGGTGCTCGGAGTCGTGCGGCTCCGGGGTGTGCTCGTGGCTCTGCCGGTCGACGACGTCGTGCCACCACAGGTCGCGGCCCTCGGTCCAGCCGACCTCCTGGCCGGTGCGCCGGACCACGAGCACGCGCTCGACGCTCGGGCTGGCGGCGACCGCCTCGTCGACGATCGGCTTGAGACCGCTCGGGGCGTTGCGCCGGTAGCCGCCGTCGGCGGTGATGACGAGCTTGGCCTCGGCGTCCCGGATCCGGCCGCCGAGCGAGTCGGCCGAGAACCCGCCGAACACCACCGAATGCGGCGCCCCGAGGCGCGCGCATGCCAGCAGGGCGATCGGCAGCTCGGGGATCATCGGCAGGTAGATCGCGACCCGGTCGCCCTTGCGGACGCCGAGCTCGATCAGCGCGTTGGCCGCCTTGCACACCTCGCGCTGCAGGTCGGCATACGTGATCGTGCGGGTGTCGCCGGGCTCGCCCTCCCAGTGGTAGGCGACCTGCTCGCCGTGACCGGCCTCGACGTGCCGGTCCACGCAGTTGTAGGCGACATTGAGCTGGCCCCCGATGAACCACTTGGCGAACGGCGCGTTCGACCAGTCGAGGACTTTCGACCACCGGGTCGACCAGTGCAGCCGCTCGGCCTGTTTGGCCCAGAACGCCTCCCGGTCGGCCGCCGCCTCGTCGTAAAGGTCCGCCTTGGCGTTGGCCTGGGCCGCGAACTCCTCGCTCGGCGGGAACGTGCGGTCCTCGGCCAGCAGGTTGTCCAGTGCGGCGGCGGTGGTCTGCTGGGACATCTGAAGGTGACCTCCCGTGCTGGGCTTGCGCCTCGGTGCTCCCTGCGACCGTAGTGCCGGCCGCACCCGACTACCAGCCGGGTTCCCGGGTTGTACAGTCGCTCAACTCGTCATAACAAGTCTCCGGGAGTGTCATGACGCATCTGCCTACGGTGGAACAGTTCGCCGCGGTTCGGCCTACCCTGCCCGGCATGGCCGACGACCCGCTTGCCGCCCTCGCCGACCTACCCGGAGTGGGCGAGGCGTCGCAGCGGGTACGCGACGCCGTCGACGCCGTGCACCTGCATCCCGCCAACCGCCGCGGCTGGCCGGCCACCGCCGCCGAGGCCGCGATGCGCGCCGCCCGGGCCTCCGCGGCGCTCGACGGGGCCGACCCGCGGCTTCCCGACCCCTCGACCGGTGCCGTGGACCCGATCCTCGCCGGTGCCGTGCGGGTCGCCGAGTCGATCGGCCCGCTGCTGGCGACGTGGCAACGGGCACCGTTGCAGGCGCTGGCCAGGTTGCACGTGCTCGCCGCGGCGGACCTGGTCGGCGACGACTCACTCGGCCGGCCGCGAGCCGAGGACGAAGTGTCCGCCCGGCTGAACCTGCTGGCCCGGACGGTGACGGCTCGCTCGACCGCGCCGGGAGTCGTGCAGGCCGCCGTGGTGCACGCCGAACTGCTTGCGCTGGCGCCCTTCGGGGTCGGCGACGGCGTGGTGGCCAGGGCCGCCGCCCGGCTCACCGCCGTGGCCACCGGGCTGGACTCGAAGGGCCTCGCGGTTCCCGAGGTCGGGCACCTGCGCCGGCGCGACGGGTATGCCGAGGCCCTCGCCGGCTACCGCGGCGGCACCGCGGAGGGCGTCACCGGCTGGCTGCTGCACTGTTGCGACGCATGGCTGGCCGGGGCGCGCGAGGCGCGCAACATCGCCGAGGCGCTCGTCACCCG
>DASSUA010000210.1:0-8540 GCA_035707525.1 Pseudonocardiaceae bacterium | reverse complement strand
GTGACCGCCGTCGAGTGTGGATCGCCCTTGAGGTCGCACAATGTAGCGATACCGGACTACTTCAACGATTTTGAACCGTGAGACGGCCGATCACACGACCGGCCGTGCCCCGTCCCACCCCGCCGCCCCCGCATTGGGTTGCAGCGCCATGACCACCGCAGGGGCGGTGCCCGTAGACATGGCGAAATCACAGCGAGCCAAGGGCAATGGGCTCCCAGCAGAAGAGCCACCCCAACGACGATCATGGCCGCTTGGACGGCCGATCACGTGACAGGTCCGTGCCCGCCCACCGAACCTTCCGCCTCCCCGGTGACCAGCGGTGATCTCGTGATCAACTTTCGGAGACGGAGGCGGGTTAGGACAACCGGTCGGCGTCGAAGCACGTGTGCTCGCCGGTGTGGCACGCCGGGCCGGTCTGGTCGACGATCACCAGCACCGCGTCGCCGTCGCAGTCCAGCCGCACCTCGTGCACGTGCTGGACGTTTCCCGAGGTCTCGCCCTTGACCCACAGCTCGCCCCGGCTGCGGGAGAAGTAGGTCGCCCGGCCGGTCGTGAGCGTGCGGTGCAGGGCCTCGTCGTTCATCCAGGCGACCATGAGCACCTCGCCGGTGCCGCGCTGCTGCGCGACCGCGCACACCAGCCCGTCGGCGTTGCGGCGCAGCCTGGCGGCGATGTCAGTGGCGAGTGCCACGGCTGCCGCCGGCGGTGAACTCGACGGCCGGCTTGGTGTTGAACAACACGGCGACGTAGACCTGCACGAGCGCGATCACCCCGGAGATGATCCTGACCCACCACGGCGCCGGTGCCCACAACGCGACGATCATGTGCACCAGCCCTCCGAGCAGCGCCAGCACCATGCCGGCGTAGCGGGCCAGCCGGATGCCGGTCAGCACCCCTCCGGCGACGCCGATCGCGATCGCGAGCTGCAGCAGCGGAAGCTGCAGCCAACCGTCGCCACCCTCGCCGAGCATCAGCGTCAACCCGGTCAGCAGGAACAGCAGCGCCGACCCGACCAGCAGCGCCGCGGCCAGCCGCACCTCAAGTGGTGCCCTCATCGCACCTCCGCCCCCGCGGCCCGCAGCTCCTGCTTGACCTGCGAGATCCGCAACTGTCCGAAGTGGAAAACGCTCGCTGCGAGCACCGCGTCGGCCCCGGCCTGCACCGCCGGCGGGAAGTGCTCGACGGCACCGGCTCCGCCGCTGGCGATCACCGGCAGCTCGACCGCGGCCCGCACCAGCCGGATCAGCTCGAGGTCGAAACCGGCTCTGGTGCCGTCGGCGTCCATGGAGTTGAGCAGGATCTCGCCCGCGCCGAGCCGTTGCCCCAGCGCGGCCCACTCGACCGCGTCGATCCCGGTGCCGCGCCGGCCGCCGTGGGTGGTCACCTCGAACCCGGACCTGGTGGGCGGCTGGCCGGCCGGCACCCGGCGGGCGTCCAGCGACAGCACGACACACTGGGCGCCGAACCGCTGGGCCGCCTCGCGCAGCAGCTCCGGCCTCGCCACCGCCGCGGTGTTGATGCTGACCTTGTCGGCCCCGGCCCGCAGCAGCCGGTCCACGTCGGACGCCTCGCGCACGCCTCCGCCGACGGTGAGCGGGATGAACACGCAATCGGCGGTGCGCCGGACGAGGTCGTAGGTGGTCTCGCGAGCCGCGGCGGAGGCCGTGACGTCGAGGAAGGTCAGCTCGTCGGCGCCCTCGGCGTCGTAGCGCGCGGCGAGTTCGACCGGGTCACCGGCGTCGACGAGGTTGGCGAAGTTGACGCCCTTGACCACGCGACCGGCGTCCACGTCGAGGCACGGAATCACCCTGACCGCCACACCCACGCCGTCAGCCTAGAGGCCGGCATCGGGCCGGACCGAGACGGATGACCTTCCGCGCCCCCTGGAACCGCTTTTGCGTTCGCGGGCTGTCGGCGGGCGCCGGTAGCGTCGGATCCGTGGAAGCGAGCATCGACCCGGAGTTCACCAGCCTGCCCCTGCGCAACCTCGCCGACGCCGCCCTGTCCAGGGCCGCCGAGCTGGGCGCGGAGCACGCCGACCTGCGCGTCGAGCGGCTGCGCAGCCAGAACATCAAGATGCGCGACGGCAGGCTGCAGTCCGCGGCCGACACCCAGGAGCTCGGCTTCGGCATTCGCGTCGTGCACAACGGCAGCTGGGGCTTCGCGGCCAGCGTCGACCTCACGCCCGACGACGCCGCCAGGGCCGCCAAGCGGGCCGTCGCGGTCGCCAAGGTGAGCGCCCCGATGAACTTCGAGCGCGTCGAGCTCGCCGACGAGCCGGTCCACCGCGACGCCACCTGGAGCTCGCCGTACCGGACCAACCCGTTCGACGTGCCCAGGGCCGACAAGATCGCCCTGCTGGCCGACTGGTCGGAGCGGCTGCTCGCCGCGGACGGCGTCGACCACGCCGACGCGATGCTGAACCAGCAGTGGGAGAACAAGTTCTACGCCGACCTGGCCGGCACCACCACGATCCAGCAGCGGATCCGGCTGGAGCCCGAGCTGACAGCGCTCAGCCTCGACTCCACCGACGGCGGCTTCGAGACCATGCGCACGTGCGCGCCGCCGGTCGGGCGAGGTTGGGAGTACCTCACCGGAGACGGGCACGACTGGGACTCCGAGCTGGCGCAGCTGCCGGAGTGGTTGGCCGAGAAGGTCAAGGCACCCTCGGTCGAACCGGGCCGCTACGACCTGGTGATCGACCCGACCAACCTGTGGCTGACCATCCACGAGTCGATCGGCCACGCCACCGAGCTGGACCGGGCACTCGGCTACGAGGCCGCCTACGCCGGCACCTCGTTCGCGACCTTCGACGGGCTGAACTCGCTGCGGTACGGGTCGGCGCTGATGAACGTGACCGGCGACCGCACGGTCGAGCACGGCCTGGCCACGGTCGGCTACGACGACGAGGGCGTGCAGGCCCAGTCGTGGGACCTGATCCGCGACGGCGTGCTCGTCGGTTACCAGCTGGACCGCCGGATGGCCAGGATGACGGGGTTCGGCCGCTCCAACGGGTGCGCGTTCGCCGACTCCCCCGGGCACATCCCGATCCAGCGGATGGCCAACGTGTCGCTGCGGCCCGCGCCGGACGGCCCGTCGCTCGAGGACCTGATCGCCGGCGTGGACCGGGGCATCTTCGTCGTCGGCGACAAGTCGTGGTCGATCGACATGCAGCGCTACAACTTCCAGTTCACCGCGCAGCGGTTCTTCGCCATCCGCAACGGCCAGCTGGCGGGGCAGCTGCGCGACGTCGCCTACCAGGCCACCACGACCGACTTCTGGGGCGCGCTGGCCGCCGTCGGTGGGCCGCAGACGTTCCTGCTGCACGGGTCGTTCTACTGCGGCAAGGGCCAGCCCGGGCAGACCGCCTCGGTCAGCCACGGCTGCCCGGCGACCCTGTTCACCGGCATCAATGTGCTCAACACCGCCAGGGAGGCCGGCCAGTGACCGCGCGGATCAGTCCACAGGAGACGGTCGAGCAGGCGCTGGCGCTGAGCAAGGCCGACGGCTGCGTGGTGCTGGTGACCGAACAGAGCGAGGCGAACCTGCGCTGGGCCAACAACACCGTGACGACCAACGGCGAGATGCGCTCGCGGCGGCTGGCGGTGATCAGCTTCGTCAACGGCGGGACCGGCATGGCGGCCGGCGTGGTCGAGCAGAGCTCGACGAGCCTCGACGTGCTCGCCGACGTGGTCCGCGCCTCCGAGCAGGCCGCCCACGACGCCGGCCCGGCCGACGACGACGCGCCGCTGGTCGAGCCGCGCGTCTCGGACGCGGGCGCGGCGCGCTGGGGCGACGAGGCTGCCGCGACGTCCATCGGTGTGTTCGGGTCGTTCGCTCCCGTGCTCGGCGAGGCGTTCGCCAGGGCCCGGGCGGGCGGGCGGCGGCTGTTCGGGTTCGCCGAGCACATCGTCACCTCGACCTACCTGGGCAGCTCGACCGGCCTGCGGCTGCGCCACGACCAGCCGACCGGCCGGGTCGAGCTCAACGCCAAGACGCCCGAGTTCGCCCGTTCATCCTGGGCGGGCCGGGTGACGAGGGACTTCTCCGACATCGACGTCGACCGGCTGGACGCGGAGGTGACGACCCGGCTCGGCTGGTCGCAGCGGCACATCGAGCTCGGCGCCGGCCGCTACCAAACGATCATGTCGCCGGCCGCGGTCGCGGACCTGATCGTCTACCAGTACCTGGCGACCAACGCCAGGGACAGCGACGAGGGGCGCACGGTGTTCTCCCGGCCCGGCGGCGGCTCACGCATCGGCGAGCGGCTCACCGAGCAGCCGTTGACCATGCGCAGCGACCCGGACGAGCCCGGCCTGTCGTGCTCGCCGTTCCTGCACACGTCGGCGTCGTGGCCGGTCGCCAGCGTGTTCGACAACGGGTTGCCGACCGGGCCGGTGCGCTGGATCGACAACGGCGTGCTGGCCGAGCTGCCCCGCACCCGGAACTGGGCCGCGCGCACCGGCGCCGCCCCGGCACCGATCGTCGACAACCTGGTCCTGGAGGCGCCCGGGGCCACCGCCACCCAGGATGAGCTGGTCGCGACCACCGACCGCGGCCTGCTGCTGACCTGCCTGCACTACGTGCGGGAGGTCGACCCGCAGACGCTGCTGCTGACCGGGCTCACCCGCGACGGGGTCTACCTCGTCGAGGACGGCGAGGTGGTCGGCGCGGTGAACAACTTCAGGTTCAACGAGAGCCCGGTCAGCCTGCTGCGCCGGGCGGCCGAGGTCGGCCGCACCGAACGCTGCCTGCCCAGGGAGTTCAGCGACTACTTCACCCTCACCGCCGCCCCGTGGCTGCGCATCCCCGACTTCAACATGTCGACGGTGAGCAGGGGCGTCTAGTGCCGGTTGCTGGTCGCGCTGCCTCAGGCGGCGGTACTGGTCGCGCCGCCGCGTAGCGCGGTCTCCACCAGACCCGCGTAGCCGTTGGCGTGCCCGGCTTGGTTGGGGTGGTACGACTCCCCGACCGGGTACGACAGGCCGTTGATCCACTCGACGTCGTCGCAGACCGCGTGCCCGGTGAAGATCCCGCGCACGTCGACGAACGTGAAGCCGTGGGCCGCCGCCCTGCCGCCGATCGTGGAGGCCAGCCGGTCCGCGGTCCGGTTCAGCTCGGCCTGCTCCCCGGGGCTGATCCGGGAGGCGAGGTTGCACTCCTCGCCGTTGAAGATCCGGGGATAGCCGACGACCACGACGCGGGCGATCGGCGCCCGGCTGCGGATCGCCGAGTACAGGCCGTCGAGGCGGGCGGGCAGCGTGTTGACGATGAAGTTGTTGGCGTTGTTGATCTCGGTCCAGCAGGTGTACGGCCAGGGCCGGGCGCACGCGCTGATCACGCTGGAGAAGCCGGCGTCGTTGCCGCCGACCGAGACGGTGACGTAGTTCGTGGTGCCGTTGAGGCTGCCCAGCTGGTTGTTCTGCACATCGGCCACCCTGGCGCCGGCGCACGCCGCGAACGTCAGCGTGGCGCCCAGCCGCGCGGCGTCGATCACCGGATAGGCGTACGGCGAGCGCTGGCAGCTGCTGCTGTCGTAGTAGACGCGGGTTCCGGTGCCGGAGGAATACGAGTCGCCTAGTGCCGTGTAGGCGCCCGCGGCGCTGGCCGGAATTCCAGCGGCAAAGACGGCCGCGACCGACATGGCGATCACGGCGAAGATTCGGACGGCGGGCCTGGTGAACTGCCTCATCGGGGCCTCCCCACAGTCGGCGCACGAGCCGAGATCAGCATGCTGGGGAGGCGTCGACCTGGGCAATCACCCAAGCGGAAAATAACTAACGGCCGTACGGGTTAAGGTCGACTCGCCACGGTGAGCGCTTCTTCGAGGGTGAACGCGCCCACGTACAGGGCCTTTCCGATAATGGCGCCCTCGACCCCCGCCTCGGTCAACTCGGCGACCGCGCGCAGGTCGTCCAAAGTGGACACTCCGCCGGACGCGATGACGGGGGCGCTCGTGCGGTCGCAGACCTCCCGCAGCAGACCGAGGTTCGGGCCGCTCATCATCCCGTCCTTGCTGACGTCGGTGACGACGTAGCGGGGGCAGCCCTGGGCGTCGAGCCGCTCCAGGACGCTCCACAGCTCGCCGCTCTCGGTGGTCCAGCCGCGGGCGACCAGCATGTGGTTGCCGTCGCGGTCGACCCGGACGTCGAGGCCGACCGCGATCCGGTCGCCGTGCTCGGCGATCGCCCCGGCGCACCAGTCGGGCCGCTCCAGCGCCGCCGTGCCCAGGTTGACCCTGGCGCAGCCGGTGGCGAGCGCCGCCTCGATCGTCTCGTCGTCCCGGATGCCGCCGGAGAGCTCGACCGCGACGTCCAGCCGGCCGACCACCTCGGCGATCAGCTCGGCGTTCGTGCCACGGTCGAACGCCCGGTCCAGATCGACCAGGTGAATCCACTCGGCGCCGGCCTCCTGCCAGGCGAGTGCCGCGGCCAGCGGCTCGCCGAATGCCGACTCGGTGCCGAGCTTGCCGCGGACGAGGCGGACCGCCCGGCCCTCGCTGACGTCGACGGCCGGCAGCAGCGTGAGTTTCACGCCGCAGACCCTACGGCAGGCACCCGGTTAGCCAGCCGACGCCGCCTGGCCAGCCACAGCACCACGGCCAGCACGGCCGCCAGCATCGCCACGTCGATCGCCGCCATCCACCACGGCATCCCCACCTCCCCCGGATCGCCGGTCGGCGGCGGCCCGGCGAGCGTGCCGAGACCGAAGGCGAGCAGGTTGTTCACCGTGTGCAGGGCGATACTCGCCTCCAACCCGCCTGTCCGCAGCGCCAGCACCGCCGCGACCACGCCGAACGCGGTCAGGCTCACCAGCCGCGGCCACTGCAGGTCGAGGTGGGCCAGGGTGAACAGCACCGAGGTGATCCCCACCCCGAACCAGGGGTTGCGCAGGTAGTCGCCGATCCACTGCAGCAGGAACCCGCGGAACACGTACTCCTCGGCGGCCGCCTGCACCGGAACCAGGGCGATCGTCACCGCCAGCCCGCCGAGCACGAGCCCGGGGTCCAGCGGGGCGGCCGACGCCGCGTCGCCGGCCGGCTCGACCAGCGTGCCGACCACGACGAACGCGGCAAACCCGAGGATCACCAGCGGCACCACCACGACGCACGCCATCGCGAGCCATCGCCACCGCAGCCGCCCGGCCACCGAGCTGACCCAGCCGAGCGAGCGGCCCTCGACCACCCGGACCGCGAGCCACACGGCCGGCAGCGCGACGGCCACGGTCAGCAGCAGCGCCACCTCGTCCAGGATCGGGTTGTTCAGCAGCGAGTCGCCCGGTGGCTCCCCGGCCCCCGGGTTGAGGAGCTCGTCGATCATCGCCAGCGGGATCAGCAGCACGATGCTCGCGATGAACGTGGTGACCAGGATCAGCGGCAACGCCAGTACCGGCTTCCACCACCGGTAGCGGTCGGTGCGACCGAGGCGGTGGTACGGAGCTCCCGGCTCGGGCCGCCCGGTCGTCTGCTTGGGCGGCACCCAGTACGGGTAGTACGGCGCGAACGGCGGGGGCCACGGATACACCTGGTATCCAGGCGGCCCCGGTGGCGGCCAGCCCTGGGCCGGCCAACCCGGCGCCCAACCCGGCGGCGGTCCCCACCCGGGCGGCGGCGCCGTTGCGGGCCCCCAACCCGGTGGTGCCGATCCATACGCGCCGGGCGGTGATCCATACAGCCCCGGCGGCGCAGGTCCATACGTTCCCGGCGGCGCAGCGCCGTACGGGCCGGGCGCAGGCCCGTACGGACCGGGCGCAGGCCCGTACGGGTTGGGCGCCGGCCCGTACGGGCCGGGCGGCGGGGCTGCCGGAACGGCCCACCCGGCGGCCGGGGGCCAAGGCCCAGGCGGACCCCACGGCGCGATCGGTGGGGACCACGACCCGGCCGGTGGCTGCCACGCTCCCGCCGGCGCCGGCGATCCAGGCTCCAGACCGGCGGGCGGCGGCCACGGTCCGGCCGGGGGTACTCCCAACCCGGTTGGCGGCCATGACTCTGCGGCCGGCCACGACCCGGCCGGTGCGGCACCTAACCCGGCGGGTGGCCACGAAGCGGCTGGCGAATCCCCGGATGGTGACGTCGATGGTTGCGCCGGTGGTGTCGCGCCGGTAGTCGACGCACTAGCGGACCAACCGGATGGCGGGGCGATCCATCCGGTGCCGGGAACCCAGCCCGGCGGCGGAGTGTTCGGATCCCCGCCAGCTGCCCAACCCGCCGGCGGAGCGTCGACCGGCCTCGCCTGGGGCTGAAGGTCGGCCAGGTCGGGCGAGGCCGGGTCGGCGAACTCGTCTTGGCTCGGCGGGTCCGGCTCGGCCGGCCGTGGGTCGGCGAGCGGGTCCGCGAACTCGTCTCGGCTCGGCGGGTCCGGCTCGGCCGGCCGTGGGTCGCCGGGCGCCTGCGGGGGCTGCTGGGCCTGGCCGGGCGGGTTCTCCTCGGGTGGGTGCGTCACGAGAGCGCCTTGACCCAGTTTCGGAGCAGCTCGGCACCGGCGTCGCCCGACTTTTCCGGATGGAACTGGGTGGCCACCAGCGGGCCGTGCTCGACGGCG
>DASSUA010000209.1:0-8546 GCA_035707525.1 Pseudonocardiaceae bacterium | reverse complement strand
CGCGGAAGTCCGAGAGGGCTCATGATCACCGTTTCGGTGCCGTGAGCCGCGCTGAGCGCGGTTGGGGGCACCGAAACGACGATCATGACCCGGCGAACCGAATCACGAGGGGCGACGGCTTCGTGGTCATCGCCGCCGAGGACTACCCGTGGTTCAAAGTCACTGAGAGTGACATCTGGTAGGTCGTTAACGCAGAACTCCTTACCGCTACGCCAAGCAGTAGTTGATCAAGAAATGTCACGTTTCGTAACAGCGGCGCCCGATCGGCAGCCTGGCTTGATGCCCTTGCTTGAGAGCCAGCCGGCATCGCACAACGTACCAGGCAGAGCGACACATCCCCTGGTCGGAGCCCGATGTCAACTGGCTCTCAAAGCAAAGGGAGGCGCCGAGCCTTCGGTCGGACACCGCGGCGGGTGGTAATTTTTCTTGATCAACTACTACGGCGTGTAACAGGCCGGGGTAACGATCTGTGGCTGTAGCACTGGGCGGTAGGGACGGTTCCCTCGAGAAGTGCCACATCCATCGCCGAAAGTGTGAGCGCCACCGTGCCGGTGCACGCCGGAACGGTGCAAGGTGACCTCACCCCTTTGGCGATCATGAACGCTGGCGCGTCGTCGGCACACCTGCCGGGTGGCCACCGGCACCGGCGCCTCAATGTTGATCACTTCCGCGTCCCCGCAGTCCAGCGATGTCCCGCCAACTTCGGTGATCATGGACGGACTGGCCGGCATGGGCCGGTGTGGCGGCAGCCGAGAGTTCTGGTGTACCTGGATGCCCTGATCCGTCAGGATGTTCGGTCATGGTCGTGATGCCCTCCGAGCGTGAACTGCTCGCCTGCTGCGCGTCCCCGCGCTGGGCCGGGGAGGTTGAGGCCCACCAGCCGTACTCCGACCTGGAGACGCTGTGCCGGCACTCGGACGCCGTGCTCGGCGCGCTGCCGTGGTCCGAGGTGCTGATCGCGGTGTCGGCCCATCCGCGGATCGGCGAGCAGGCCGCCGGCAATGGCCAGGAGGCCAAGTGGTCGCGCTCGGAGCAATCGACGGCGACCGCCGACGAGCGGCGCGCGGCGGAGCTGCGGGAGGCCAACGCCGAGTACGAGCGCCGCTTCGGCCACGTGTTCCTGATCTGCGCGGTGGGCCTGACGGCCGACGAGGTGCTCGCCGCGCTGCGGCAGCGGCTCGACCACGACCCGGCGGCCGAGCAGCAGGTGGTCCGGGAGGAGCTGCGCAAGATCGTCCGCGTGCGGCTGGCGAAGCTGGTCGCCTGATGGGCCTGTCCACGCACGTGCTCGACGCGGCGAAGGGGCGACCCGCGGTCGGCGTGCCGGTGCGTCTGGAGCGCGACACCGGCGATGGCTGGACGACGATCGCGCAGGGCCGCACCGACGATGACGGCCGGCTGCCGGGCTGGGTCGACTCGGCGCAGCTGTCGGCCGGGGTGCACCGCCTCGTGTTCGACACCGGCGCCTACCTTGGGCCGCAGGCGTTCTATCCGGTCGTCGAGGTGTCGTTCGTGATCAGCGATCCCGCGCAGCATTACCACGTGCCGCTGCTGCTCTCGCCGTTTGCCTATTCGACCTACCGGGGGAGCTGAACCGGACATGGCGACCGGGATCGTTCTCGGTGACAACTCCTACGGCAAGGCCGAGTGCCGGCTCGTGCACGTCGAGCGCGATCCGGCCGGCCACCGGCTGACCGACCTCAGCGTCAGCGTCGCGCTCGGCGGCGACCTGGCCGCCACCCACTACACCGGGGACAACACGGCGGTGCTGCCCACCGACACGCAGAAGAACACCGTGTACGCCTTCGCCCGCGACGGCGTCGGCCAGATCGAGGACTTCGGCCTGCGGCTGGCCAGGCACTTCGTGCACTCCCAGCCGACCATCCACCGGGCCAGGATCACCATCGAACAGTACGGCTGGCAGCGCAACGGCGATCACCCGCACTCGTTCGTCCGCGGCGCCCCCACCAGGACCGCGACCGTGACGTGCGGTGGCGAGGGCGAGTGGGTGGTCTCCGGGGTCGCCGACCTCACCGTGCTCAACACCACCGAGTCGGAGTTCCACGGCTTCATCAAGGACCGGTACACCACGCTGCCCGAGACGGCCGACCGGATCCTGGCCACCGCGGTCAGCGCGCGCTGGCGGCACGGGTCGGCGGACAACCCGGACTGGGCGCGGTCGCACGCCGAGGCGGTGCGGCACCTGCTCGACGCGTTCGCCGACACCCACAGCTGCTCGCTTCAGCAGACGCTTTACGCGATGGCCAGCCGGGTGCTCGAGCACCGACCGGAACTGGTCGAAGCGCGCCTGTCGCTGCCCAACAAGCACCACTTCCTGCTCGACCTCTCCCCCTTCGGGCTCGACAACCCCGACGCCGTCTACCACGCCGCCGACCGCCCGTACGGGCTGATCGAGGGCACCGCCGTGCGAGCCGGCGCGGCCCCGGCCGGGCAGGCCTGGTGATGGACTTCCACCGGCCCACCACGCTGCGGGAGGCGCTACGCCTCAAGGCCGAGCACCCCGGCGCGCTGCCGATCGCCGGCGGCACCGACGTCATGGTCGAGCTCAACTTCGACCGGCACCGGCCCCCGGCGCTCCTGGACCTGGGCGGCGTCGCCGAGCTGGCCGGATGGTCCATCACCGGCGGCCGGGTGCGGCTGGGCGCCGCCGTTCCCTACACGACCGTGATCAACGAGCTGGCCGGTCAGCTGCCCGGCCTGGCGATCGCCTCCCGGACCGTCGGCTCACCCCAGATCCGCAACCGCGGCACCGTCGGCGGCAACCTCGGCTCGGCCTCCCCGGCCGGCGACGCCCACCCGCCGCTGCTGGCCAGCGACGCCGTCGTCGAGGTCGCCTCCGTCCGCGGCGAGCGCCGCATTCCCATCGGTGAGTTCTTCCTCGGCGTCAAGCGCAACGCCCTCGCCGGCGACGAGCTGATCGTCGCGGTGCACGTGCCGGTCGCCTCCGGGCCGCAGCAGTTCGCCAAGATCGGCACCCGCAACGCCATGGTCATCGCGGTGTGCTCGTTCGCCCTCGCCCTGCACCCTTCGCGCCGCACGGTCGGCACCGGCATCGGGTCGGCCGCCCCCACGCCGGTGCGCGCCACCGCCGCCGAGCAGTTCGCCGCCGGCTCGCTCGACTGGGACGACCGCGCCCCGGTCCCGGAGCCGATTCTGCGCCGTTTCGGCGAGCTGGTCGCCGAGGCCGCCAGCCCGATCGACGACGTCCGCGGCAGCGCCGCCTACCGCCGCCACGCGCTCGCCGTGCTGGCCCGCCGCACCCTCACCTGGGCCTGGCAGTCCCTCCCCACCCCCTAGCCAACCGCCCCAAACCCCCTCGCGCCCCCGCCCCACCACCGCACTTGGGGAGCTCTTGTTGCACATTTGGAACTGAAGCTCCCCAAGTGCGCGGAAGTGGGCACGCGCAGGGCGTGCGCTGGTGTTGCCATGGCGGGCAGACTGTCCGGCGTGCGGCTGAGCTTCGAGATCAATGGCGAGCAGCGGAGCGCGGACGACGTGTGGGCCGGGGAGAGCCTGCTGTACGTGTTGCGCGAGCGGCTCGGGCTGCCCGGCTCGAAGAATGCCTGCGAGCAGGGTGAATGCGGATCGTGCACGGTGTATCTGGACGACGTCGCGGTCTGCGCGTGCCTGGTGGCGGCCGGGCAGGCGCACGGGCGCCGGGTGCGCACGGTGGAGGGTCTTGCCGGCGAAGACGGGCTGGATGCGGTCCAGCGGGCGTTCGTGGTGGCCGGCGCGGTGCAGTGCGGGTTCTGCACGCCGGGGCTGGTGATGGCAACGCACGACCTGCTGCGGAGCAACCCGGCGCCGAGCGACCCGGAGATCAGGGAGGCGCTGGCCGGGAACCTGTGCCGGTGCACCGGCTACGAGATGATTTTGGACGCGGTCCGCGCGGCCGCGAGCGAGGTGGCGCAGTCATGACCCGGCTGGTGATCGAGAACGCGGCGATCGCGACCGTCGACGCCGCCGGCACCGAGATCGGGTCCGGCCACGTGGTGATCGCCGACGGGCGGATCGCCGCGGTGGGGTCCGGGATGGCGCCGGCCGGCGCAGCGCTGGGGACGCGCATCGACGGCGCCGGCTGCCTGGTCACGCCCGGGCTGGTGAACACGCACCACCACCTGTACCAGTGGGCCACGCGGGGGCTGGCCCAGCAGGCGACGCTGTTCGAGTGGCTGGTCGAGCTGTACCCGGTGTGGGCCGGCGTCGACGAGCAGATCGTGCACGCCGCGGCGAGCGCCGGGTTGGCCTGGCTGGCCCGCTCCGGGTGCACGACGGCCGCCGACCACCACTACGTGTACCCGGCGGCCTCGGGCGACCTGAACGCGGCGCTGGTGTCGGCGGCGACGCGGGTGGGGCTGCGGCTGCATCTGGTGCGGGGGTCGATGGACCGCGGCGAGTCCAACGGTGGGCTGCCGCCCGACGAGCTGGTAGAGGAGACCGAGGCGGCGCTGCTGGCGACCGAGCAGGCGATCGCCAAGTACCACGACCCGGCGCCGGAGGCGATGCTGCGGGTCGCGGTCGGGCCGTGCTCGCCGTTCTCGGCCAGCGAGCGGCTGATGCGCGAGGCGGCCGAGCTGGCCCGCCGGCACGGGGTGCGCCTGCACACGCATCTCGCCGAGACCGTCGACGAGCAGGAGCACTGCCTGGCCCAGTTCGGTCGCACCCCGCTTGACTACGCCGACGAGCTGGGCTGGCTCGGGGCCGATGTCTGGCTGGCACACGGCATCCACTTCGACGACGCCGGCGTGGCGCGGCTCGGCGCGACGGGCACCGGGATCGCGCACTGCCCGAGTTCGAACGCCCGGCTCGGCGCCGGGATCGCGCCGGTGCGCGCGCTGCTGGACGCCGGCTCGCCGGTCGGGCTCGGGGCCGACGGCGCGGCGTCCAACGAGTACGGCGGCCTGCACGCCGAGCTGCGCCAGTCGCTGCTGCTGGCCAGGCTGCGCGGCGGCCCGGACGCGCTGACCGCGCGCGAGGCGCTCTGGCTCGGGACGATGGGCGGCGCCCGCTGCCTGGGCCGGCAGGCGGAGCTGGGCTCGATCGAGGTCGGCAAGCAGGCCGATCTGGCGCTCTGGCGGCTCGACCGGCTCGGCCACGCCGGCATGGCCGACCCGGTGGCCGCGCTCGTGCTCGGCCCGCCGGCACCGCTCGAGCTGCTGCTGGTCGGCGGCACGACCGTCGTCGCGCAGGACCGGGTGTCGGCGGTCGACGACGAGGCGCTTCGCACCGAGCTGGTGACCGCGAACCTGCGGCTGACCGGCGCGAAGGCGGCGCGGTGAGCGCGCCGGCGTCGATCGGCCCGCTGACCGCCCTCGGCGGAGTCGAGGGCGGGATCGGCACGAGCCCGCAGCGTCCGGACGGAGCGCTCAAGGTGCGCGGTGAGTTCGCCTACTCGTCGGACCTGTGGGCCGAGGACATGCTCTGGGGCGCCACGCTGCGCAGCCCGCACCCGTACGCGCGGGTCCGGTCGGTCGACATCGGGCCGGCGCTGACCGTGGCCGGCGTCTACGCCGTGCTCACCCACGAGGACGTGCCGGGCAGCAACGTGTTCGGGCTCGAGCATCCGGACCAGCCGGTGCTCGCCGTCGACCTGGTGCGCTACCAGGGCGAGGCGGTGGCGATCGTGGCCGCCGACCATCCGGAGACGGCGCGCCGGGCCGCGGGGCGGATCGTCGTCGACTACGAGCCGCTCGAGCCGGTGACCGACGCCGAGCGCGCGGCCGGCGACGGGTCGCTGCCGCCCCTGCACCCGGGCGGGAACCTGGTGCGGCACGTGCGGATCCGCCGGGGCGACCAGAACGCGCGGGCCGACGTGGTGGTCCGCGGCCGGTACACGGTCGGCATGCAGGACCAGGCGTTCCTGGGCCCGGAGTCGGGGCTGGCCGTGCCCGCCGGGGACGGCGGGGTCGAGCTGTACGCGGCCACCCAGTGGTTGCACGTCGACCAGCAGCAGATCGCCCCGGCGCTCGGCCTGCCGGCCGACAAGGTGCGGATCACGCTGGCCGGTGTCGGTGGTGCGTTCGGCGCCCGCGAGGACCTGTCGATGCAGATCCACGCGTGCCTGCTGGCGCTGCACACCGGCCGGCCGGTGAAGATGGTCTACAACCGCGAGGAGTCGTTCTTCGGGCACGTGCACCGGCACCCGGCGACGCTCTACTACGAGCACGGCGCGAGCCGCGAGGGCGACCTGGTCTACGTGCGCAGCCGCATCTATCTCGACGGCGGCGCGTACGCCTCGACCACGTCCGCCGTGGCGGCCAACGCCGCCACCCTGGGCATCGGCCCGTACCGGGTGCCGAACGTGACCATGGACTGCTGGGGCGCCTACACCAACAACCCGCCATGCGGGGCGATGCGCGGGTTCGGCGCGGTACAGGCGTGCTTCGGCTACGAGTCGCAGATGGACAAGCTGGCGGCGGCGCTGCGCATGGACCCCGTCGAGCTGCGGGTGCGCAATGCGATGAGCGAGGGCACGGTGATGCCGACCGGCCAGGTGGTGGACTCCCCCGCGCCGGTCGCCGAACTGCTGCGCCGGGTCGCCGGCAAGCCGCTGCCGCCTCCCGCGAACACCGCGGACCTGCGCGAGCTGCCCGGTGGCGTGTCCAACACGACGCACGGCGAGGGTGTTCGCCGCGGCGTCGGCTTCGCGGTCGGCATCAAGAACGTCGGCTTCTCCGAGGGGTTCGACGACTACTCGACCGCTCGCGTCCGGTTGGAGGTGATCGGCGGCGAGCCGGTCGCCATGGTGCACACGGCGGCGGCCGAGGTCGGCCAGGGCGTGGTCACGCTGCAGGCGCAGATCGCGCGCACCGAGCTCGGCGTGCAGCGGGTCACGATCTACCCGGCCGATACCACCGTCGGCAGCGCCGGCTCCAGCTCGGCGTCCCGGCAGAGCTACGTCACCGGCGGCGCCGTCAAGGCCGCGTGCGAGGCGGTGCGGGCCGAGGTCGCCGCGCTCGCCGGCGTGGACCCGCACGAGCTCACGCTCGCCGGCGGCAAGCTGGTCTCGACCGGCGGGACGGTCGTCGGCGACCTGGCCGAGGTGCTCGGTGACACCGTCGTCGAGCAGACCGTGCAGTGGCGGCACCGGCCCACCCAGCCGATCGACAAGCTGACCGGGCAGGGCAACGCGCACGTGCAGTACGCCTTCGCCGCGCACCGCGCGGTCGTCGACGTCGACGTCGAGCTCGGGCTCGTGCGGGTCGTGGAGCTGGCGTGCGCGCAGGACGTCGGCCGGGCAATGAACCCGCAGGCCGTACTCGGCCAGATCCAGGGCGGCTCGGCGCAGGGGCTCGGCCTCGCGGTCATGGAGGAGATCCAGGTGGCCGGGGGCAAGGTCCGCAACCCGTCGTTCACCGACTACCTGATCCCCACGATCCTGGACATGCCGCCAATGACCATCGACGTGCTGGAGCGCGCCGACCCCCACGCTCCGTACGGCCTGCGCGGGGTCGGCGAGCCGCCCACGATCTCGGTCACCCCGGCGATAGTCGCGGCGATCCGCGCGGCCACCGGCCTCGATCTGACCCGTGTCCCGGTCCGCCCAGAGCATCTCACCGGCACCTGACGATGGCACTGATCTTCCTCAACGGCGGTGCGATGAGCGGCGGCCCGCTGCACCACCACCTGCGCGGCGCCCAACTGGTGCGCAAGGCCCGAAGCGCCGCCCGGTACCGCTACTTCTCGGTCTGCGACCGGTTCCCGGCGATGCTCGAGGTCTCCGAGGGCGGCTGCGGCGTCGTCGGCGAGCTGTACGACGTGCCGCTGGAGGTGCTGCTCAACGACCTGCTGCCGGCCGAGCCGCCGGAGCTGGAGCTGGACGTGATCGAGCTCGACGACGGCACCGCGTGCCTGGCCACGGTCCTGCGCCCGGAGTGCGCCGGCCGCCCCGATCTCATCGACATCTGCGAGTACGCCGACTGGCGCGCCTACCTGGCGAGCCGATGAACCCGACAGGCCGATGAACCCGACAAGCCGATGAACCCGACAAACAGGGTCGACCTCGTCGTGCGGTCCAGGGCGGCGCAGCTGCCGGCCGGTGCGGCGCCGGCCGCCGTGGCGGTGCGCGACGGCCGCATCGTCGCCGTCGACGACCACGCGGCGCGGATCAGCGCCGCCGATGACGTCGACCTCGGTGAGCTCGCGCTGCTGCCCGGCCTGGTGGACAGCCACGTCCACGTCAACGAGCCGGGCCGCACCGAGTGGGAGGGCTTCGCGACCGCGACCAGGGCGGCCGCGGCCGGCGGGATCACCACCCTGATCGACATGCCGCTCAACTCGATCCCGCCGACCGTCGACGTCGCGGCGCTGGCGGCCAAGCGGTCGGCGGCCGCGCACCGGGTGCACGTCGACGTGGGCTTCTGGGGCGGCGCGATCCCGGGCAACGGCGCCGAGCTGGCCGGGCTGCACGAGGCCGGCGTGTTCGGGTTCAAGTGCTTCACCTCGCCGTCGGGGGTCGACGAGTTCCCGCCGCTGCCGTGGTCGCAGCTGCCGGCCGTGCTGGCCGAGCTGGCCAGGCTGGACGC
>DASSUA010000208.1:0-26675 GCA_035707525.1 Pseudonocardiaceae bacterium | reverse complement strand
ACCGCGCCGGCAGCCCACGCGTGGTGCTCACCGCCCTCGAATTCGCCGGGGTTGACGCAGTCGCTCTCAAAGAGGCCCTAAAGCTGGTTCTGGGCCGCCACCCGGCGCTGCGGTCCCGTTTCGAGGCCGGCGAAGGGCCGGGCGGCGGGCTTCGCTATCGCACCGACGGCGATCCGCCGCCGGTGAAGATGGCCGCCAGGCGCCGCCGCGACGTCGCGGGGCCGGTGCGACAGACCGTCGCCGCCGGTTTCGACCTGACCCGGGACGCCCCGGCCACGGCGACCGTCGTGGCCGCCGGCGGAGGCCGGGCGGTGCTGGCGCTGTGCGCGCATCGAATCGTGCTCGACGAATGGTCCAGGCAGCTGCTGGTTACCCAGATCGGCGAGGCCTACCGGGCGATCTCGCAGCACCGCACGCCGCGCCTGGCGGAGGCGACGCACCCGGCGCAGGTCGAGACGACCCGTGACCCTGACGACGCCGCCCTGACCGGCCGGATCGGCGCGGTACTGGCCGGCCTGCGCGGGGCGCCGACCGAAGTGCGGCTGCCGCGCGATCGGCCACGGCTGCGCGGCCGCCCCAGCGAGGGGGACACGCTGTCGGGCTCGCTAGGCCCCGAGCTCACCGAGCGGTTGCGCACCGTGGCCGATCGGACCGGCAGCACCACGCTCGTGGTGGCGTCGGCGCTGCTCGCGGCAACGCTGGCGGCCGAGACCGGGCAGTTGGACTTCCTGTTCGGGTTCGAGTGGCTGGGCCGGCGGCAGCCGGAGCGCCGGCACGTCGTCGGTATGTTCACCAACACCCTGCTGCTTCGGGTCGACCTGACCGGTGAGCCGAGTTGGAACGAGCTGCTGACCAGGGTGCGGTCGGCGTGGCGGTCCGCGGTCGACAACGCCGACGCGCCGTTCGAGCGGGTGGCGGAGGCGCTCGACATGTATCCGGTGCCGCCGGTCATGGTCAACGTCCACGGCGGCCCGTTCCGGCTGCCGGATCCGGGTCCGGGGTCGTCGTGCCGGGAGCTGACGATGCCGCGGCCGATCGTCAACGAGCTGACCCTCGACGTGACCGAGAGCACCAACGACGTCGGCGTGTCGATCGGCTACCCGGTGGAGGAGTTCGAGAAGGCCACGATCCAACGGCTGCACACCCGGCTGCGGCGGCAGGCCGCGGAGCTGGTCAACAGCCTCTACTGCCCGCTGTTGGCCCGCAGTGCCGGTGACGGCCTGCTCGCGGGGCTCGCCTAACCGGCAACCACCCCGGCCGCGGCCGGCAGCCCCCGGCTCGGGTACCGCTACAGGGCGCCGCTGCGCCCGGTCAGGTCCTCGATCTGGGCCAGCGTCGCGAGCACCATGCCCTCGGCGCGGCGGTCGCCCAGCTGGCGCGCGGTGTCCATCGCGAGGTCGAGCTGGCGGCGAGCCTCGTCGAAGCGGCACTGCGCCCGCAGCGCCTGGGCCAGGGACCACCTCGTGTAGCACTCGGCGCGCCGGTCACCGAGCGCCCCGAGCTGCTCGGCGACCTCGTCGAGCGAACGTGCCGCGGCATGCAGGTCACCACGGTGTGCCGCGAGCTCGGCCCTGGCCCGGTACAGGTGCACGGCCATCAGCGGATCGGGCTCGCTGCGCATCGCCACGTTGAGCACCCGGTACGCATCGTCCCAGTGCGATCGCGCCAGCAGGAACCCGATCGTCGCGCACGCCAGGTTCGCGGCCAGCTCGGTCATCCCGGCCACGGCCGCCGCCTCGACCCCCGCGACCAGGTGGCGCCGTTCGGCCTCGAACCACGCCAGCGGGTCCGCGAGCAGCCGGCGGCGGAGCTCGGGATCGACCTCGTACCTGGGCGCCGAGCCGCGACCGAGGTGCGGGATGGGTCCGAGCAGCTTCTCCTCGGCGGCCTCGGCGAGCACGAGCTGGCTGGCCAGCAGCCGGCGCAACGCCTCGTCGGCAACGCTGGGAACGGCGGGCTCGGCCGATTCCGAGGGCTCCCCGGCCTCCGGATCGGGCCGAGCCAGCAGCTCGGCGGCGAACAGCCGAACCAGGCTGTGCATCCGGTAGGTCCACGAACCGCCGGTGTCGCGGCCGTGCGGTTCGAGCAGGTGGATCTCGACCAGCTGCTGCAGGATCCGGTCCGCGACCGCCGGCGGGCGATCCAGCAGCGCCGCCAGCCGCCACGTGCTGATGGGCGCCTCACCGGCGAGCGCGAGCAGGCGAAACGCCAGCCTGGCCGGCTCGTCGAGGTGGTCGTAGGACAGCGTGAGGCTGGCCCGCACGTCCAGGTCGCCGCTGGTCAGCTCGTGCAGCCGGTTGCGCTCGTCGGCGAGCCGGTCGGCCAGGTCCGCCGCGGTCCAGTAGGGCCGGGCGGCCAGCCGGGCGGCGGCAACCCGGACCGCCAGCGGCAGCCCGCCGCAGAAGCCGAGCACCCGGTCCAGCTCCGCCGCGGGCGCGTCCTGGGCGCCGGAGACGGTGACGAACAGCCGCCCCGCGGCCTCCTCCTCGAACATCCCGACGCCGACGAGCGCGGTCAGGTCCAGCCCGGAGAGCGCGCGCCGGCTGGTGATCAGCGTGGCGCACCGCGGCCCGCCCGGCAGCAGCGGCCGCACCTGCTGCTCGTTCGCCGCGTTGTCCAGCACGACCAGCAGCTGCCGGTCCGCGACCAGTGCGCGGTACAGGTCGGCGCGCGCCCCCTCGTCCTCGGGGATCACGTGACCGGGCATGCCGAGCGTGCGCAGGAACCGGCTGAGCGCCTCGGCCGAGCGCACCGGGCCGCGCTCGCCGCTGCGCAGGTCGACGTAGAGCCGGCCGTCCGGGAACCGGTGCTGGACCTCGTGGGCGACCCGCACGGCGAGCGTGGTCTTGCCGGCACCGGCCGGGCCCGTGATGTTGGCGACCGCCGCGCCGGCCGGGTCCGCGAGCAGGTCCCGCAACTGCCTGACCTCGCGTTCACGGCCGGTGAAGTGCGACGGGTCACGCGGCAGGTCGCACGGCGCGAGCATGGTGGCCTGCGCGGCGGCGGTGGCCGATCCGCCGGCCAGGATCTGGGTCTCCAGCCGGCGCAGCTGCGGACCGGGCTCGATACCCAGCTCATCGACGAGGATGCGGCGGCCCTCCCGGTACACCTCGAGGGCGGAGGCCTGCCGGCCGTTGCGGTACAAGGCGATCATGAGCTGGGCCCGCAGGCTTTCCCGCAGCGGGTTTGCCGCCACCAGCGGGTAGAGCTGGGCGACCACGTCGGGGTACCGGCCGAGCGAGACGTCGAGCTCCGCCTTCGCCTCGACGGCGAGCAGCCGGCGCTCCTCCAGCTGCACCGCCTCGGCCTGGATCGACCGCGACGGCACATCGGCGAACGCCGGACCGCGCCACAGCACGAGCGCCTCGCCGAACAGCTCGCTCGCCTCGGCCAGCTTGCCGGCGCGGCGGCTGCGCTCGGCGGCGCGCACGAGCGTGTCGAACCGGGCCACGTCCAGCCGGCTCTCGGCCAGGTCGAGCAGGTATCCGGGCGGCCGGGTGACGACGACCGTGCGCGGCTGCGAGTGGCCGGCGTCGGCGATCGCCCGCCGCAACGCCGACACGTGACCCTGCACCTTGACCACGGCGCTGGCCGGCGGGTCCGCGTCCCACAGGGCGTCGACGAGGCGGGAGATCCGGACCACCTCACCCGGGCGCAGCGCGAGGGCGGACAGCAGGGCACGCCGCTGATGGCCGGCGAGTTCCACGGACCGGCCGCGGACCCGCGCCTGCACCGGGCCGAGTACGTCGACCTCCACCGGGATACCTCCGCCACTTGCGCGCATCAGCCGTGGGCCCACTGTAATCATGAGGTGCCGTGGACACACCCCTTACCCATGGACACGCCCACGGACGCATCCCTTGACCTTGAGCTATAAGGTGATCGCCCACCGGAGGGCGGTTACCAGATGCCGTCACATAATAGTCGCGGAGCGTGTCCATGTTCGAGGTGCAGTCGCCCAAGCGCGCCCTGCTCGGTGGGCTCGGCGTGTGGGTTGGGCTGGTGGCGATTTCACTGATCCTGCTGCCGGCGGAAGGCAAGCACGAGGCACTGTACGAGTCGATCAAACTCAGCACGCTCGTCGGGGTGACGATCGCGCTTACCATCTGGTACCTGCGTGCCGTGCGCGCCGGCTCATTCGTCGAGGGGCTGGTCGTGGGGCTGGTCTGGGCGGCCATCACGATCATCGCAGACCTGGCGCTGTATTTCGCGGGCGCGTTCAACATCAGCCTTACCGAGTACTTCACCGACGTCGCCTCGTCCTACCTGGCAATTCCCATTGCCACGACGCTGGTGGTCGGATTCCTGCAGCCGCGGACGACCCCGGTCGCCAGCCTCGAACAGCCGCAGCGGGGCTAGTCCGCCAGGCGGTGCAGCTTCAGCGCCAGCTGCACCTCGAGTGCGCTGTCCGGCTCGTTCCACCCCTTGCCGAGCAGCGCGGCCACCCGGTCGAGGCGCTGCACGACCGTATTGACGTGCACGTGCAGCGCCTGCTTGGTCGCATTGAGATTGGTTCCGCAGGCGAAATACGTCTCCAGCGTGCGGACCAGTTCGGTGCCCCGCCGGTGGTCGTATTCGATCACCGCGCCGATCGTGGACCGGATGAACTCGGTGGTGTCGCGGCCGCCGAGCACGATGCCGAGGAACCCGAGATCGGCCGCGCTCGCGGCCTGGCCGGTGCGGCCGAGCGCGATCAGCGCGTTGACGCAGCGGCGGGCGTCGGCGTAGGCGTCGAGGATCTCCGCGACACCGCGGGCCGGACCGGCGGCACCGGCCGTCACCGGCTGGCCGGCCTGCCTGGACAGCTCCGCGGCGGCCCGTTTGGCGTGCCCGGCCGCGTCGTCGCCGGCGAGCAGCAGCACGGCGTCGCCGTCGTGTTCGCCGCCGAGGCCGTGCCCGAAGGCCAGGCGTCCCGCCAGGGCCGCCACCCGCTGCCGCGGGCATCCGGGCGCCCTGGCCACCACCACGACCTGAGAGGCGCCGAGGTCGACGCCGAGCCGGCGGCCGCGCGCGGCCAGCCCGGCCGGGTCGCGGCCGCCGAGCAGGTCGGTGAGCAGTTCGCCGCGCACCCGGTCCTCGGCCTCCACCGCCGAGCGGTACAGCAACAGCAGCAGCGCCGTGACGGCGGCCGAGCGCTCGAACAGCCGCCGGTCGGCGTCGGCGAGCTGGGCCCGGCCCTCCAGCACCAGGGCACCGAGCGGTTCCTGCCCGGCCAGCACCGCGCACACCCAGCGCCCCTGCGGGCCGGTGGCCTCGTCGAACACCGCCCGGCCGGTGGCCCTGGTCGCGGCGAGCGCCTCCGCCGAGGGCGCGGCGATGAGGTTCGCCGCGCCGGCGAGCTCGGCGCCGCCGGCGTCGAAGGCGGCCACCTGACCGCCGAGGATCTGCCCGACCGCCTCGGCCAGCTCGGCCACGTCACCGCCGCGCAGCACGAGCTGGGTGAGCCGGTCGTGCGCCTGCTCGGCGCGCTGCATCGCGGCGGTGTGCCCGGTGATCGTCGCGTGGGCGGCGTGCAGCTCGTCGAGCGCGGCCCTGGTCTGGGCGAACCGGTCGGCCGAGTCGATCGCGATCGCGGCGTGCGTGGCCAGCGAGTACAGCAGCGACACCTCATCGGCGGTGAACGTGCGCTCGCTGCGGTCGGCGGCGAACAGCACTCCGATCACCTTCTCGCCCAGCTGCAGCGGTACCCCGAGGATCGCGACCAGGCCCTCGTCGTCGACCGCCGCGTCCACGCCCCGGTTGTGGTGGAACCGGCTGTCGGCGCGGTAGTTCGCCGTCGCGTAGGGCTGCGCGGTCTGCGCGACCAGCCCGCCGAGCCCGACCCCCATGCCGAGCCGGACCTGCTGGAACAGCTTCGAGATCGAGCCGTCGGTCACCCGCATGTAGGTGTCGCCGGCCCGGTCGTCGTTGAGCGTGAGGTAGGCGATGTCGCTGCGCAGCAGCATCCGGGCGCGGTGCACGATCGAGCGCAGCACCGAGTCGAGGTCGCGCAGCGCCGCGAGGTCGCTCGCGGTGTCGAACAGCGCGGCCAGCTCACCCTCGCGGCGGCGGTGCGCGGCGAGCGTGGCCTGGATGCGCAGCGCGAGCAGGGTGGCCTGTTCCAGCTCGGCGAGCCCGGCGGGCTCCGTCCCGGCCGCCCGGGCCCGGCGCAGCGGCTCCTGGAGCTGGTGGGCGTCGGCCCCCGCGGCCAGCAGGCCCAGCACCGCGAGCGGCCCGGCTGGGCCGCTCGGGGCGGGCCGAGTAGACATGTTCCTATGTCTACACCGTCGATACGACTTCCTTGGCCACCACCGGCTTCCCGGCCGCCAGGTCCCGCCCGCGCGTCTCTCGGGCCACCAGCACGGCGATCACGGTGATGACCGCGGTAGCCGCGACGTACAGCGAGATCGGCAACGAGACCCCGTACTCCCGCAGCAGCGCGGTGGCGATCAGCGGGGCCACCGCGCCGGCGACGATCGAGGCGAGCTGGTAGCCGACCGACGCGCCCGAGTAGCGCACGCCGGTGCCGAACAGCTCGGAGAAGAACGCCGCCTGCGGCCCGTACATCGCGCCGTGGAACAGCAGGCCGACCGTCACCGCGACGAGGATGAGCAGGGTGTTGCGGGTGTCCAGCAGGGTGAAGAACGCGAACGCCCACAGGCCCGTGCCGACCGCGCCGAAAAGGTATACCGGACGCCGGCCGACGCGGTCCGACAGCGCGCCCCACAGCGGGATGGTCACGAAGTGCACCGCCGAGGCGATCAGCACCGCGTTGAGCCCGACGCTGCGCGAGAGGCCGAGCTGCTGGGTCACGTACACCAGCACGAACGCCGTGATCACGTAGTAGCACACGTTCTCGGCCATCCGGGCGCCCATCGCGACCAGGATCTCCATCGGGTGCTCCCGGATCGCCTGCAACAGCGGGAGCCGCTGCGGCCCGGCCTGGGTCTCCCGGGAGGCCTGCGCGGCCAGGAACACCGGCGACTCGGCGATGCTGGCCCGGATCCACAGGCCGATCACCACCAGCACCCCGGATAGCAGGAACGGGATCCGCCAGCCCCAGGACAGGAAGGCCGCGTCCGACTGCAGCCAGGCCAGCAGCGCGAGCACGCCGGTCGCCAGCAGGTTGCCGCCCGGCGCGCCGGCCTGCGGCCACGACGCCCAGAACCCGCGCCGCTCGCTGTCCCCGTGCTCGGAGACGATCAGCACGGCGCCGCCCCACTCGCCGCCGAGGGCGAAGCCCTGCACCAGGCGAAGGAACGTGAGCAGCAGCGGCGCGGCGACGCCGATCGCGGCGTAGGTGGGCAGCAGGCCGATCGCGAACGTCGCCACCCCCATGAGCAGCAGGCTCAGCACCAGCAGGCGCTTGCGACCCAGCCGGTCACCGAAATGGCCGAACACGATCCCGCCGAGCGGGCGAGCGGCAAAGCCCACCGCGTAGGTCAAAAAGGCCAGCAGCGTGCCGGTCAGCGGGTCGGCGGTCGGGAAAAAGACCTTGTTGAACACCAGCGCGGCGGCCGAGCCGTAGAGAAAGAAGTCGTACCACTCGATTGTCGTGCCGACCATGCTGGCGGCGACAACTCGGCGGATTCCGCGGGGCGCGGTCGTTGCGTCAGGCATAGGTCAACTCCGTCATGATTCACAATCATGAATCCAGGCGTTAGGGGCGCGATTGGATCAGCTCGGGCGCGCCAGCCGGCTGGGGCCTGGTTCGACGCTAGGCAGTAGATCCGCTCCCGCATATGTGCGCGGTCCCCATATCTCCCGCCATGATGTTGGAGGCATCCCACACGGGACGCAACCGGTTGTGCACAGGACTACGCTCCGTGTATCCGAACTTATTTAGGAGATGGGGATGAGCCGGGGCAGCGAGTCCTCCCGCACCTACCGTGGAATGCTTCCGGAGCAACGCCGCGCCGACCGCCGGCAACGGCTCCTCGCGGCCGCACTAGAGGTGTTCACGACTTACGGCTACCACACTGCGCGCATCGAGCAGTTATGCAGCCGGGCGAGCGTCTCCACGCGGAACTTCTACGAGGAGTTCGCCAGCAAGGAGGACGTGTTACTCACCCTGCACGAACAGATCAACACTACCGGGCTGGCCTCGGTGACCGCGGCCCTGAACGACTGTTCGGCCGACGACCCGGCCTCGACCAGGGTGAACCGGCTGCTCGAGGCGTTCTGGGAGTCCGTCGTGGTCGATCCGCGGCTGCCGCGCCTGGCCTACCTGGAGGCTCCCGGCGCAACCCCGGCGATGCAGAACCAGCACCAGCTGTGGGTCAACCGTTGGGCCGCGCTCATCGAAACCGAGGCGCACGAGGCGGTCAAGCGCGGCATCGCGCCCCGCCGCGACTACCGGCTGATCGCGATCGGCCTGGTCGGAGCCATCACCGGCCTGCTGCGAGAGTGGCAGGCGCACAGCAATCCGCGCCCGCCCGACGAGATCAAGGAGGCGATGAGCCACCTGCTGCTGGCGGCCATCACCTGCGGGCAGGAACCCGCCTTGAGACGTGACATTAGATCAAATATAGGCTAGCCTCGCGTGTCATGACCGTTCCGCCCGCCCTCGTGGCGGCGGCCGTGGCGGAGGCGAAGCAACGCGGTCGGGACGTCGCCGACGTGCCGCTGACCGCGATCGCGGCCGCGGCGGGCATCTCGCGCAGCACCCTGCTGCGGCGCATCGGGGGATCCAGGCGGGCGCTCGACGAGGCGGTGCGGGCGACCGGCGTCGACCCCGGCGGGCGGCCGCCGGTGCGCGAGCGCGCGATCGAGGCCGCCGCCGCCCTGATCGCCGAGCACGGCCTGTCGGCGGTCACCCTGGAGGCCATCGCCAACGCGGCCGACTGCTCCCAGCCCGGCCTGCACGTCACGTTCGGCGGCCGCGACGGGCTGCTCAGTGCCGTGTTCGAGCGGTACAGCCCGCTGCTGGACCTCGAGGCGTTGATGGCCGACCGGCCGGACACGGTCGAGGAGACGGTCCGGGCCGTCTACCGCGCGTTCATCCGGGCGTTCGAGCACGAGCGGCAGGTGCTGCCGGCGCTCATGGCCGACGTGTTCGGCCGGCCGGAAGGGCCGGGCCGGCGCGTGCTGGCCGCCAACTTCCCGCGGATGCTCGGCTCGTTCGGCGCCTGGCTGACCGACGAGATGCGTGCCGGCCGGATCAGGGAGCTGCCGCTGCCGCTGGTCGCCCAGCTGCTGCTCGGCCCGATGGCGATCCACATGCTGACCAGGCCCGTGTTCGGGCCGCTGTTCGGGCCGTCGTTCCCGACCGCCGAGCAGGCCGCCGAGGTGTTCACCGAGGCGTTCCTGGCCGCGGTCGGTGGCCGGAACCAGACGACGCGGGACCAGCCGACAAGCAACCAGACCGGGCGAAAGGCACGATCATGACCAGTCCACCGGCGGTGGTCGTCGACCAGCTGCGGGTCAACCGCGGCGGGCGCGAGGTCCTGCACGGGGTGAGCCTGCAGGTGCCACGGGGAAGCGTCACCGGCCTGCTGGGGCCGAGCGGAGGCGGCAAGACCACGCTGATGCGCGCGATCGTCGGCGTGCAGATCGCGCGCGGCGGCACGGTGACGGTGCTCGGCCACGAGGCCGGGTCTCCCGAGCTGCGCAAGCGCGTCGGCTACTCGACGCAGGACCCCGCCGTCTACGCCGACCTGACCGTCGCCGAGAACCTTCGTTACTTCGCGACGGTCCTCGGCGCCCCGGCGACCGACGTCCAGCGGGTGATCGACACCGTCGGCCTCACCGGCACCGAGGGCCAGCTCGCCGGTTCCCTGTCCAGCGGCCAGCACTCCAGGGCGAGCCTGGCCGTCGCCCTGCTCGGGTCCGCCGAGCTGCTGGTGCTCGACGAACCGACGGTCGGCCTCGACCCGGTGCTGCGCGACGACCTGTGGCAGCTGTTCGGCCGGCTCGTCCAGTCCGGGGTCACGCTGCTGGTCTCCAGCCACGTCATGGACGAGGCCGCCCGCTGCGAGCGGCTGCTGCTGGTCCGGGACGGCCACATCATCGCCGACGACACCCCGGCCAACCTGCGGTCCCAGACCGGGACCGCGGACCTCGAGCAGGCGTTCCTGTATCTGGTCAGGCAGCAGGAGAAGGTCTCATGAACGTCACCATCACGCTGGCCACCACGAAGCGGATCCTCAACCAGCTGCGCCACGACCGGCGCACTCTCGCGCTCATGCTGTTGGTACCGACCCTGCTGATGATCCTGCTGCGGTACGTGTTCGACAACGAGGTGCTGTTCAACCGCATCGCGCCCGCGCTGCTAGCCATCTTCCCGTTCGTGATCATGTTCCTGATCACGTCGATCGCGACGCTGCGGGAGCGCACGACGGGCACGCTGGAGCGGCTGATGACGATGCCGATCGGGAAGCTGGATCTGCTGTTCGGCTACGCGGTGGCGTTCGGCGTGCTCACCTTCGGGCAGGTGGCGATCATCGCCGCGATCACCGTGACCTGGCTCGGGCTCGACATCGCGGGATCGGTGTGGATGCTGCTGCTGGTCGCGGTGCTGGACGCGCTGCTCGGCATGGCGCTGGGGCTGTTCGTCAGCGCCTTCGCCCGCACCGAGTTCCAGGCGGTGCAGTTCATGCCGGCCATCGTGCTGCCCCAGATCCTGCTCTGCGGGCTGTTCGTGCCGCGCGAGCTCATGAGCCCGGTGCTCGAGGCGATCTCGAACGTGCTGCCGCTGTCCTACGCGATCGACGCGATGAAGGTCGTCACCACCTCCGCGGACATCACCGCGGAGCTGATGCTCGACATCGTCATCATCGCGGGGTGCGGGCTGCTCGCGCTCGTGCTCGGCGCGGCGACGCTTCGCCGCCGGACGCCGTGACGCCCTGCTCGAGCCGGGCGCCGAGCACCACGTCGCTCATGCCGTGCAGGAACCGCTGGACGGTCGCCAGCTCGGTCTCGTCGAACGGCCTGATCGCCTCGACCATCGAGTCGATCAGCGGGCCGAAGAACGACCAACCGAGCTCGACGGCCTGCTGCTGAACCACCAGCCGAACGCGGCGGCGGTCCGCGCCGTCGCGCACCCGGCGCACGTGGCCCAGCCGCTCCAACCGGTCCACCAGCGCCGTGACCGACGCCGAGTTCAGCCCGAGCCGCTCACCGAGCCAACTCGGCGTGGCCGTGGCACCCTCTCGTTCGGCGTCGAGTAGGTGGATCAGGGCGCGCAGGTCCGTCGCATGCAGCTGGTTCCTGGCCGCGAACTCGGTGCCGAACAGGTTGAGCTCGACCGTGATGCCCCGCAGCAGGTGAACCAGGCGCAGGCAGCGCTCGTCGTGGTCTCGCACCGACACGGCGCCCAATCTAGCTTGACCGTCAAGTATCTGGCCCCGCTAGCCTCCTTGCCATGGACCGGTTCCTCTCCGCATACAGGGACGTGCTCGCCCAGTGGCCGGTGGTGCCGGAGCCGGTCGACGTGCCGACCAGGTTCGGCACCACCCGGGTGCAGGTGTGCGGGCCCACCGGCGGCGAGCCGCTCGTGCTGCTACCCGGCGGCGGTGCGACGTCCGCCGTCTGGTTCGCCAATGTGGAGGCGCTCTCGGGTAGCCACCGGGTGCTGGCCGTCGACGTCATGGGCGACGCGGGCCGAAGCGTCCCCGACCCGCGGCGGCCGATGCGCACCGGCGCGGACCTGATGTCGTGGCTGGACCAGGTGCTCGACCACTTCGTACCCGCTGTGCCGGCGGTGCCGGCGGTGCCCGCTGTGCCGGCGGTGCCCGCTGCGCCGGCGGTGGCGCTGTGCGGCCATTCTTACGGCGCCAAGATCGCGCTGGCTTACGCGCTGCACGCCCCGCACCGGGTGCGTCGGCTCGCCCTGCTCGACCCCACGGCGTGCTTTGCCGGCATGAGCCTCCGCTACCTGCTGCACGCGCTGCCGCTGCTGGTCCGGCCGTCCGAGCGGCGGCTGCGCGCGTTCCTGGGCTGGGAGGCCGGCGAGGCCGCCCTGGATCCGGCGTGGCTGAACCTGGCCGCGATCGGCGCCGCCGAATGCCCCACCCGGCTCGCCGTCCCGCGCCGCCCGCGCCGTGCCCAGCTGCGCGGGCTCACGGCCCCGACTCGGGTGGTGCTCGCCGGCCGCAGCCGTGCGCACGACATCGGGCGGGTCGGCGCGGGGGCGCGCCGGCTGCTGCCCGGCGCGGCCGTCGCCGTGCTGCCGGACGTGTCCCACCACGGGATGCCGTTCCAGCACGCCGAGCGGCTCAACCGGGAACTGCTGGCGTTCCTGGGCTGACCGGCGTCTCCACCGTGCCGCGCAGCCGGGCGCGTTCGGCGGCGAACACCACCCGGTGGCTGGCCAGGCTCTCCTCGACGCCGGAGACGACCAGCTCGGGCCGGCCGCCGTGCAACGCGTCGACGAACGCCGTGATCAGCCCGGCATCGCCGCCGCCGTGCCCGGTGGCCCGGCCGGTGTCGATCACCTCGGTGCGTTCGGTGTCGAAGTCGTAGTGCTCGATCGTGCGCCCGTCCCCGGCGAGCTGGCCGGCGGTGCCGAAGATCCGGCTGCGGCGGTCCTCCTTGGGCGTGAACGCGGTGAGGGTGAACGACGCGGTCGCCCCACCCTCGTACTCCAGGTTGACCACCTGGTGGTCGACGACGTCGTTGTCGCAGGCGTACACGCAGCGCCCGTACGGGCCATCGGCCAGTGAAGCCAGCACACTCTCCTCGGTGAGCACGGCTGGTTGGCCGGCGGCCACGCGCGCGAAGTACTCCTTGGAGCTGCCCGGCTCGCGCAGGCCGGCCAGGTACATGCGCGGCGCCGAGTACGCGCACCGCGGCTCGACCGGACACTCGAGGCAGCGCTGCGCCGCACCGTCCGGGCGGCGCTCGGGGCGAAAATGCGAGCGGGAGCCGAACGACGACACCCTGCGGACCGGCCGGCCGATCACGTGACCCAGCCAGTCGATGTCGTGGCACGACTTGGCCAGCAACAGCGACGACGACTCGTCGCTGCGACGCCAGTTGCCGCGGACGTACGAATGCGCGAAGTGGTAGAAGCCGATCGGCTCCAGGTGCTGCACGCTCACGATCTCGCCGATCGTCCCGGCCCGGACCAGCTCGACGAGCCGCCTGGTGTACGGCGTGTACCGCATGACGTGGCACACCACCGCCGCGACCCCGGCGCCGCGCACGGCCGCCGCGATCGCCTCGCAGCCCTCCTCCGCCGGTGCCATCGGCTTCTCCAGCAGCAGGTCGTAGCCCAGCGCCGCGAACGCCTCGACCGGGCCCTGGTGGTCGGCGTCCTGGGTGGCGACGATCACCGCGTCGGCCAGCCGGGGCCGCCGGGCCAGTTCGCGCCAGTCGGCGTACACGTCCCTGCCGAGCCCGTGCCGCGTCGCGAACGCCTCCCGGCGCGGCGCCGACGGCTCGGCGACCGCGACGATCGCCGCCCGGTCCGGCCGCGCCGCCGCCAGCTCCGCGTACGCGCTGCCCCGCGCACCCGCACCTACCACGGCCAACCGGACCGGGCGTCGCAGCGGCTCGCCGAGGTGGCCGGCCAGGTTCACCGGCTTCATCCGCCGAAGACCACCAGGCTGCGCGCCCCGCGGCCGGCCTGCATCGCCTCGAACGCGGGACCGACCTGGTCCAGCCCGATCCGGTCGGTCACGAGCGCCGCCAGGTCCAGGCGCCCGGCCCGGTAGTGCTCGATGAGCGCCGGCAGGTCCGCCGCCGGGTCGCTGTTGCCGAACATGCAGCCGGTCAGCGTGCGCGCCCAGTGGGCGATCTCCAGGGCGTTGAACGTCAGCGTGTCCGAGCGGGAGCCCATGCCCACGACCGTCGTGCGGCCGCCGCGCCGCGTCGCCGACCAGGCCCCGCGGATCGTGTCGGCCCTGCCGACGCACTCGATCGCGTGGTCCACTCCACGGCCCTCGGTCAGCCCGCGCACCCGCCGGGCCAGGTCCGGCGACGGCTCCAGCACGTCGGTCGCGCCGAGGCGGACGGCCAGCTCGGCTTTCTCCGGGGCCGGGTCGACGGCGATCACCCGGCCTGCCCCGGCGATCCGCGCGCCCTGCACCGCGCACAGCCCGACCCCGCCGAGCCCGACCACCATCACGGTCTCGCCGGGCTGGACGCGGGCGGCGTTGAGCACCGCGCCGACCCCGGTGAGCACCGCGCAGCCGAGCAGCGCCGCCTGGTCCAGCGGCACGTCGTCCGGCAGCCGCACGCAGGCGTCCGCCGCGATTACGGTCTCGGTGGCGAACGCCGCCGTGCCCAGGCCCGGGTACACATCGCTGCCGTCGGCCAGCCGCGCGTACGGGCGCTGCCAGGCGAGCGTGGCGTTCGAGCACAGGTACGGCTCGCCGTGCTCGCAGTGCCAGCACCGCCGGCACGCCGGCGCCCAGTTCAGCAGCACCGGGTCGCCGACCGCCAGACCGGTCACCTCCGGCCCCAGCTCCGCGATCCGGCCGGCGCCCTCGTGACCGAGCACGACCGGCAGCTCGTGCGTCATCGTCCCGTTCGCCAGCGACAGGTCCGAGTGGCAGACCCCGGTGGCGGCCAGCCGGACCCGCACCTGACCAGGCTGGAGCGCCGGCAGCGTCAGATCCTCGACGGACAGGGGTCCGCCCTGCTCGCGCAGTACCGCGGCCTTCATCGGAACGCGTTCACCCCCGTCAGCATCCGGCCGATCAGCAGCTTCTGGATCTGGCTGGTCCCCTCGTACACGGTGGTGACGCGGGCGTCGCGCAGGTACTTGCCCACCGGGTACTCGTCGATGTAGCCGTAGCCGCCGAACACCTGCACCGCCGAGTTCGCCGCCCGCACCGCGGCCTCGCTCGCGTACAGCTTGGCCATCGAGGCCTCCTTGCCGAACGGCCGCCCGCGGTCGATCAGGTCCGCGACCCGCCAGACCAGCAGGCGCGCCGCGTCGGCCTCGACGGCCATGTCCGCGATCAGCTCCTGCACCAGCTGGAACCCCGCGATCGGCCGGCCGAACTGCTCACGCTGCGTGGCGTACTCGGTAGAGGCGCGCAGGCACCCGGCGCAGATCCCGACGCAACCGGCCGCGAGCGACATCCGGCCCTTGGCCAGCGCCGCCATCGCCACCGTGAAGCCCTGGCCCTCATCGCCGAGCCGGCACGAGTCCGGCACCCGCACGTCCTGCAGGTGCAGCGCCGCCGTCGCCTGGCCGCGTAACCCCAGCTTGCCCTTGATCTCGGTCGCCGTGAACCCGGGCGAGCCGGTCGGCACCAGGAACGCGGTCACCCCCTTCGGGCCGGGGCCGCCGGTGCGCGCCATCACCAGCGCCACCTTGGCCCAGGTGCCGTTGGTGATGAACTGCTTCGTCCCGTTGAGCACCCAGTCGCCGCCGTCGCGCTTGGCCGTCGACCGCAGCGAGGCCGCATCGGAGCCGGTGTCCGGCTCGGTGAGGCCGAAGCAGCCCAGCGCCTCCCCCGAGCACAGCCGCGGCAACCACTGTTGCTTCTGCTCGTCGGTGCCGAACATGTCGATCGTCTTGGACACCAGCCCCAGCGAGACCGACACGATGCCCCTGATCGACGAGTCGCCCCGGCCCAGCTCCTCCAGCAGCAGGCAGTACGCCAGGTGGTCGCCGCCGGAGCCGCCGTGCTCCTCGCCGATCGTCACGCCCAGCATGCCCAGCTCGCCCAGCCGCCCGACGATCGCGGTGTCCACCGACTCCGCCCGGTCCCACTCCGCGGCGTGCGGAACCACCTCACGGTCCACGAAATCCGCCGCGAGCTCGCGCACCGCGGCCTGCTCGGGGGTCAGTTGCAGATCCACACTGAGGAAACTACTGCCATCGCCTACCGTTGGGTCGTATGGAACGGACCGCGGGCATGACCGTCGACCGCGCCTTCGAGGTGCTCTCCCGCGCCGGCATGGTCGCCTTCGGCGGCGTCGGCATAGCCGGGTCGATCCTCCCCGAGACCACCGCGTTCGACGTCGTCGTCGCCGAGGGTCCGGCCGCGCGCCCCCGGCTGGAGCGGCTGCTCACCAGCGCCTCCCCGGCCGGCAAGGCGTACGCCGCCACCGCGCTGTCCCGGTTGGACCCGCAGGCGGGCAACGCCGCCTGGCGCCGGTTGGCCACCGACCGCGGTGACCTCACCGTCGCCACCGGCTGCGTGATGGACCGCCGCCCGCTCGCCGACTACGCCGCCGAGCAGCTCCAGCCCCGCCCCACCCAAAGTTGATCACGAAGTTGCCGCCCTTCTGAATCGATCCGCAGGGCGACAACTTCGTGATCAACAACTAGCACCGCCCACCACGCTCACGATCAGTTAGAACCGCGGCGTGCGGAGGGAGTTCGGTGGGACGGCGTGGGCGCGCAGCGCGGGGGCGTCGAGCGTGGCGGGGCGGTACGGGAGGGCGGCGAGGCGTTCGACCATGAGCGCCAGCGGGTCCGGGACCGGGTCGGCGCGGGCGGACAGGAACGCCCACTCGTGCTCGTCGCTGCCGTAGTAGGCGACGGTCGGGAAGACCGCCCGGAAGCGGCCCCAGGACCGGCGCAGGCCGCCGTTTCGCCACAGGGCCGGGCAGCCGGCCTGTGAGGTGACGACGCCACCTTCTCGAACGGCGGCCGCGCAGTGTCGCATGAACGTCTCGCCGTAGAGGCGGTTGTGCTGAGCGGTGTCGTCGCCCTCGCGCTCGTCAGGGAGGTCTACGACGACCAGGTCGTAACCGGACGCGCCGGTGACGAACGACCAGCCGTCGGCGTAATGCACCCGGACCCGGCCGTCGTGGCGCTCGGCCGCGGCCAGCTCGGCGGGCGTGTAGCCGTAGGGCAGCAGCTGCGCGCACCGCCGGACGCACTCGCGGTCGATGTCCACGTGGTCGACGACGTGCGCGCCGCCAGCGACCGCGAGCTGGCTGACCACGCCCTCACTGGACCCGACGACCAGTACCCGCTCGACGCGTTCGGCCAGCAGCAGCGCCGGCACCAGCAGGGCCTCGTGGTAGACGAGCTGGGAAAGCTCGCTGCTCTGCCGCTCGCCGTCGCAGAACAGGGTGACACCGTGCGCGGTGCGCGCGATCACCACGTCCTGGAAGTCGGTCCGGCCCGACCACAGCACCTCGTCGAGCAGCCATGAGCGCCGCAGCCCCGGCCCGAGCGGCTCGTCGAGCCAGCGCCCGGCCGACCCGCGCTCGGTCAACGGCCGCGGCGCACGGTGCGGCACGACTCGACCGACGCCCGCAGCGCGCGGGCCAGCGAGCGCACCGCCCGCTCCGGATCGGCCTGGGAACCGCACGTGAACACGTCGACGAACACCGCGCCGACCTCGGGGTAGGTGTGCAGCGACGCGTGCGACTCCGACAGCAGCGCGAGCACGGTGACGCCGTGCGGGTCGAACCGCTCGGAGACCACCTGGCGCAGCGTCGCGCCGCAGTCACGAACCGCGGACACCAGGGCGCCCCGCAGGAACGCCTCGTCGTCGAGCAGTTCGGGCGCCGCCCCACCGAGTTCGGCGAGCACGTGCCAGCCGGTGAACACGGTCGGGCCGGAGATCACGCTCATCACACGAAGTATGTCCGAAGCGGGGCGATGCCGTTGAAGCCGACCGAGGCGTAGCTGGCGGTGTAGGCGCCGGCGGCGAGCACGTCCAGCCGGTCGCCCGCGCGCAGGCGGAGCGGCAGCTCGCAGCGGGTGCGCCGGTAGAGCACGTCGTCGCCGTCGCACGTCGGCCCGGCGAGCACGACCGGTCCGGCCGGCCCGCCGGCGTCGAGGCTGACCAGCCGGTAGGCGATCGCCTCGTTCTCGCACTCGGCCATCCCGTTGTAGCGCCCGACGTCCAGGTAGACCCACCGCCGCCGGTCCGGCCGCTCGGCCACCTGGACAACTTCCGTGCGGATCGTGCCGGCCTCGGCGACCAGCAACCGCCCCGGCTCGATCATCAACGCCGGTGCCCTTGCGCCGAAGTGGGCGTGCACCGACGCCAGGATCGCGTCGGTGTACGCCGTCAGCGGCGGCACCGGCTCGGCGTACTCGACCGGCAGGCCGCCGCCGAGGTTGACCAGCGGCTCGTCGAGCTCCGCGGCAAGTTTCGCGGCGAGCGCGATCCCCCGGTCCCACGCGCCCGGATCGACCTGTTGCGAGCCGACGTGGAACGACACGCCGGCCGGTCGCAGCCCCACCGACGGCGCGCGGGCCAGCAGGTCCGCCGCTTCGCTGAGTGAGGCGCCGAACTTGTCACCGAACGGCGTGCGCGAGCCGGTGTCCGCGACCGCGAACCGGACCAGCACCGCCGAGCCGCGCGCCGCCAGCGCCACCGCATCGAGCCCGCCGGCGCAGTCCACCACGAACTGCCGCACCGCGTTGGAATGGGCGAACCCGATCTCGGCCGGCTTGGCGATCGGGTTTCCATAGGACAGCGACCCTGACTCGGCCCCGGCCTCGACGCACAGCCGCACCTCCCCCGGGCTGGCCACGTCGAACCCGGCACCGAGCCGCGCCAGCAGCCGCAGCACCTCGGGCGCCGGATTGGCCTTGACCGCGTAGTACGGCCGCACCGACGGCAGCGCCGCCCGCAACTCGGCGAACCGCTCCTCGACCACCCGCAGGTCCATCACCAGGCACGGCGTGGGCGGCCGGTGCCGGTCGAGGAAGTCCAGGGTTCGCGCGCTCGTCACCCGCTCATCATCGCCGGCCCTGCCGGCCCTGCCGGCCGCTCGCGGCGGCGGGTGGAGGTTCGGGCGCCGAGCCAGACAGTGTCATCAGCGCCAGCCCGATCAGCAGCGTGCTGACCAGCGCCGACGGCCCGGCCTTCCAGGGCAGCCCCTCCGGGCTCCCGGAGGCCAGCGAGATCAGCTTCAACGTCACGAAGATCGCCTGCACCCAGGCCACGACACGCCGTGGTCCGGGACTCTGCGCCGCACCCAGCACGAGCAGTCCGAGCACGAGCAGCCCGGAGTTGGTCAGCGAACTCGACGGTAGCAGCGGCGACTCGCTGTGCTCCCCCGCCGCGGCCAGACCCACCATGCCGATCGCCATCAGCAACAGACCCTCGATGGTCAGCACCATCCGGGAAATCGCCGCACCCATTCGCTGACCCATGCCGCCCCCCTCGCTCACGACCGGCCTTGGGCGCCAACAAGTCTAGGCCGGCGGCGGCACACCACCAGGTGATTAGCGTCCCGCTATAGGGCGTATTAGCGCGCCGAGGCGGTCTCGATCACGAGCGGCACTAGAGCCCATCGGATGCGGCCGATCGCGGACCGGAGCTGCCCGGCAGCCGGTCCAGCGTGGCGTCGATCTCGGCGGCGCGCCGCAGCAGCGTCTCGGCCCGGTCGGCCTCACCGCGTTCCGCCTCGACCGCCGCCAGCCGCTCCAGGCTGAAAGCAAGGTCGCGCAGCGCTCCCGGCGTACCCAACAACGCCGCCAACCGCTCAGCCAACTCAAGCCCACGCGCATACCGACCCGACGCGGCATCCAAATCACCCCGCGCCCAATCAACATCACCCAACTTGTTCAAACTGACCGACAAATCACGCAACGACTCCGGCGTACCCGCCGCAGCGGCTCGCTGCTCTTTCAGATCCACGGACCGCTGCGCGTACCCGGCCGCCTCCGCCAGCTCGACATTGACCAACGCGAGCTCAACGGCCTCATCGAGCAGCCGGATCGTGGTCGTCTCGTCGACGCCGTCGAGCAGCAGCGCATTGCGCACGAGGTTCAGCGCGGCCGCGTGGTCGCCGGTCCGCCGGTAGCCGTCCGCCTGCCTCAGCAGCAGCACCGCGGCGAGTTGGTTCTGTCCCGCCGATCGGGCCGCCCGGATGGCGTCGGTGGCCCTGTCGCGGGCGGTGCCGGCGAGCTGCTCCGGCGGCAGGGCCAGCAGTACCGCCGCCTCGTCAGTCTGGGCATCGGACGGCGCGCCGAGGCTCAGACCGGAGATTCCCAGGTCCCTCTCGGCCGGTTCGCCGACCGGTATCGAGCCGGCGTCGGGTGGCGCAGTCAGTACAGGCTGCCGCCCCAGCTCGATGAGCAGGTCCAGCACCGACCACAGGTCGCTGGCCTGCCGCTGGGCGATCGGTTTGACGGCCGGCGGAGCCACCAGCACCAGCCCGCCGAGCGCGCGGCGTAGCACGTCCCGGCGATGGTTGAGCACGTAGAGCAGGGATCGCCAGGCCGCGACCCACTCCGGTGTCGTGGACAGCGGCGGCAGCACCATGGTGCAACCGCGTGGGGCCGCCGCCCGCCTCTCGAACGACCCGGCCAGGTCGGTGAACTCCTGCGCGTTTCGCGGTCGGAGCAGTACGAACGGCTCGGCCCGCAACCTCCGGTTGCCCTCGACGCGTTCCCGCAGTACGTCGGCCGCCAGCGCGTCGCTGGTCAGCACGAAGGCCAGCCAGAACCGGTCCGCGCGGTCGAGATGGCGGCGCAGCCGGACCCAGGCCCGCTCGCCGTCCGCGGCCAGGAAGCGGGGCTCGGGGCGATCGGTCACGTAACCGTCCCGGTCCCGCCGGTCGGCGCCTCACCGATCTCGCCGGCGAGCAGTGGGTGCACTCCGTACCACTAGTCCCCATTGCGGTAACCGAGCACCAGCCGCCGATCCAGCAGTTCGGCCACCGGCTCCCAGCATTCCGGGTTGTCCAGGGGCAACCGATGGTCGGCCGCGACCCGGCGCAACCGGGCCCGCTCGTCGTCGGAAAGTGGCAGCAGGCTGTTGCGCACCTCACCGATCGCGGAGTCGACCGTGGCCCGGTCGACCGGCAGGCTCTCCGCCTGCGTGATCACCTCCATGGCGAGCTGGAGCAGCATTCGCAGGTTCCCACCGGACATCACGGCCAGGTCGGACACCGAGTCGTCGTCGGGAAAGATCCGGCGCAGCTCGCCGCCGGGTATCCGCTTGCGCAGCACCTCGACGAGCGCGTCGATTCCGGCCCGATTCGGTCCGCCATGCTCGTCGGCTACCTTCACATTGGTCACCCTGCGCACTACACCCGTCTCGGCCGCGTTGACCAGGCTCGGCAGGGTGAAGACGGTCCGGCAGCGGGGCAGTGCCAGCTTCGCCCGATCCAGGTCGAACAGGTTCACCAAGGCCCGGCGGACCTCCAGGAAGGTGGTCGCCTCGATCGCCCGGTTGTGGTCGAGCGAGTCTACGATAACGACGAGGTCTTTCCATTCGCCCCGGTTCCAGCGCTCGCGCATCTGGTCGGCCATTTCCTCGACGATGGAATGGGCCTGCGCGACCAGTTCGGCGACCCGCCCGTCGAGGAAACCGCGCAACTGTGCCACGAACGACGGATTGTCACGTAGTTCGGCACGCAGGCCGAGCTTGCCCTCGACCGGCGGCAGCTTGATGGCGACCTCGGCGGTTTCGAGCCGAAACTTCGCGAGCCAGTCCCGCAGCCGGGACCAACCGTACGACTCCGGCGCGTCCGACTTACGGATCAGGTCGTAGCCGACGGCCTGATCGGAAATGGCGCCGACGAGGAAGAACAGCATGTCGGTCACACCGATAGGCCGGCGCAGGTTGAGGTAGTCCTCGGCGTCGACCAGCAACACCGGAAATCCGTTGCGTTCCAGGTGCTGTTTGAACCGCCGCAGCTGGCTGGACTTTCCGGAGCCGCGCAGTCCGGTGAGAAAGAACATGCTCCCCGGCGTGGCCCGCCGCACCCTGGTGGCCAGCATCGGCACTGGGTCCAGCCCCAGCACGTTGCCCGGCAGCTCTTCCAGGTGGACGAAGAACGGCGACTCCGGCCCGATGGCCTGCTTGTCCAGGTTGCGGTGCACTTCGGTGAGGAATGCCTCGTCCTCCGGCGTCATGACGGCAGCCTAGATCGTCGACGAGCTGGTCAGGGCGAGTACTTGGCAGGCACCCAGCCGGGGGACGTCCGGCCGCCGCCCTGAACCGGGTGGGCCGAGCCGGCGTACAGGACCTTGTGAAGGCTATGAAACGATCGACTCGCACGGCATGGCGGACGTTCGTCGTGGTGGCTCTGGCCGGGCCGGCGCTGCTGGTCGCACCGCTGACCGCGCCGGTGGGAGCGCAGGAGGGGCCGACGCTCGTCGACTCCAACCTCCGCGTCAGGACCGTCGTCAGTGGGCTCGTCGGGCCCACCACGATGACGTTCCTGGGCTCGAACGACTTCCTCGTCCTGGAGAAGAACACCGGGCAGGTCAAGCGCGTCGTGGACGGGTCCGTCCAGGGCACCGTGCTCGATCTCGCCGTGAACTTCGCCTCCGAGCGCGGGCTGCTCGGCATCGCCCTGCACCCGGACTTCCCGGCGAATCCGGGGGTCTACCTCTTCTGGAGCTGCCAGGCTCCGCCGCCGCCGGCCAGCAATCCCTTCTTTCCGGTGCGGCAGCGGTGCGCGGATACCCCCGAAACGGGCGCCGACACCAACAACGTGCTCGCCGTCCCGCTGCTGGGAAACCGCGTCGACCGCTTCCGGTGGACCGGCTCGGCGCTCATCTTCGAGCGCAACCTGCTGATGCTGCGGTCGTTCCAGCACGACGGTGCGCCCGTTCCCACCGGGCAGGGCGACGCGGCGCAGCCGGCACGGGCCAACCACGACGGCGGCGTGATCGCCTTCGGGCCGGACGGGAAGCTGTACGTCGCCGTGGGCGACCTGGGACGGCGCGGCCAGACGCAGAACCTGCCGAACGGGCCGACCCCGCCCACCGCTGACGACCAGTTCGGCGGGCCGGCGCCCGACGATGCCCACCTCAGCGGCGTCATCCTGCGCGTGAACGACGACGGCTCGACGCCCGGCGACAACCCGTTCTTCGCGGTGGGCGACCAGGTCGGCGGCGAGACCGGCGCGAACATCCAGCGGCTGTTCGCCTACGGGCTGCGCAACACGTTCGGCATCGCCTTCGATCCCGTCTCGGGCGCCCTGTGGGACCAGCAGAACGCCGATGACGCCTTCGACGAGCTGAACCGGGTGGAGCGCGGCATGAACGGCGGCTGGATCCAGGTCATGGGTCCGGTGGCCCGCGTCGCGCAGTTCAAGCAGATCGAGCTCACGCTGCCGCCGTCGGGCGGCCTGGCGGGAGCCCAGTTGCAGCAGATCCGGTGGCCCGCGAGCAACATCGCCGATACCCCGCAGGAGGCTCTCGCGCGCCTGTTCGTGCTGCCCGGATCGAGCTACAGCGACCCCGAGTTCAGCTGGAAGTTCGCGGTGCCGCCGGCGGGAATCGGCTTCCTCTCCGGCGACGCGCTCGGGCCTCAGTACGCGAACGACCTCTTCATGGGAGGGGCGACACCCCAGACTCTCGGAGGTCACCTGTTCCACTTCAACCTGACCGGCAACCGGAACAAGATCGCCGTCGACGACCCCCGGCTCGAAGACCGGGTCGCCGACAACACCGCCAAACACGACATCACCGAGAGCGAGAGCCTGCTCTTCGGCACCGGCTTCGGCGTCGGCACGGACATCAAGACCGGACCGAACGGCAATCTCTTCGTGGTCTCGGCCTCGCATGGAGCCGTCTACGAGATCTTCCGGAGCTAACCCCAGTCAGACCGGCACTTGGGGAGCTTCAGTTGCACAAGCCGCAACTGAAGCTCCCCAAGTGCCGGAAAGGGGCGGGTCAGGGCGAGTACTTGGCGAGCTCGCGCCGGGCAAGCGAGGCCAGGTGCACCTCGTCCGGGCCGTCGGCCAGCCGAAGCGAGCGGGCGCCGGACCACAGGGCGGCGAGCGGGAAATCCTGGCTGATCCCGGCCGCGCCGTGGGCCTGGATCGCCTTGTCCAGCACCCACTCCGCCATCCGCGGGGTCACGATCTTGATGGCCTGGATCTCGGTGTGCGCGGCGGCGTTGCCGGCGGTGTCCATCAGCCACGCGGTCTTCAGCACGAGCAGCCTGGCCTGCTCGATGCGCACCCTGGCCTCGGCGATCCACTCCCGGATCACGCCCTGGCGGGCCAGCGGCCGACCGAACGCGACCCGGTCGAGCACCCGCCGGCAGGTCAGCTCCAGCGCCCGCTCGGCCATCCCGATCAGGCGCATGCAGTGGTGGATGCGGCCCGGCCCGAGGCGGGCCTGGGCGATCGCGAAGCCGCTGCCCCACTCGCCGATCAGGTTCTCGGCCGGCACCCGGACGTTGTCGAACACGACCTCGGCGTGGCCGCCGTGGGTGGCGTCGTCGAAACCGAACACCGAAAGCCCGCGCACGACCCGAACACCTGGGGTGTCCCTTGGCACCAGGACCATGCTCTGCTGGCTGTGCCACTCGCCTTCGGGGTCGGTCTTGCCCATCACGATGAAGATCTGGCAGCGCGGCGAGAGCGCGCCGGTCGTCCACCACTTCCGGCCGTTGATCACCAGCTGGTCGCCGTCGCGCTCGATGCGGGTGCTGATGTTTCGCGCGTCCGAGGAGGCGACGTCGGGTTCGGTCATGCTGAACCCGGACCGGATCTCGCCCTCCAGCAGCGGGCGCAGCCAGCGCTTGCGCTGGTCGTCGCTGCCGAACATGGCGAGCACTTCCATGTTGCCGGTGTCCGGCGCGGAGCAGTTGAGCGCCTCCGGCGCGATCACCGGGCTGTGGCCGGTGATCTCGGCGAGCGGTGCGTACTGCAGGTTGGTCAGTCCGGCGCCGAACTCGGGGTCGGGCAGGAACAGGTTCCACAGCCCCCGCTTGCGCGCCTGCGCCCTGAGCTCGGCCATGATCGGCGGCACGTCCCAGCGCGTGTCGGGATTGGCCGCCAGCTCCGCCGCCTGCTCCGCGAACACCGGCTCGGCCGGGTAGACACAGTCGTTCATGAACTGCGACAGCTGCCCGCGCAGCTGTTCGGTCCTGGCGTCGGTACCGAAGTCCATCACGCCCTCCCGGTTAGCACCTCGTTGCCCTGCCGCACCAGCTGCGGCACCAGCTCGCCATAGCGCTCGAACCCGTCGCCGACGGTCTTGCCGAGCGTGTACCGGTAGTAGATGCCCTCGGCGACCACGGCCAGCTTGAAGAACCCGAAGCCGACATACCAGTCCACGTGGGACAGATCGAGGCCGGTTCTGGCGCCGTAGTGGGCGATGACCTCGTCGACGGCGGCGAAGCCGTTGCCTTCGGTCGCGCCCGCCAGCGGCATCAGGGTCCGCCAGTACACCACCATCAGGCCGAGGTCGGCGAGCGGATCGCCGAGCGTCGACATCTCCCAGTCCAGCACCGCCGCGACCCGCCGGTCGGCATCGACGATCACGTTGTCCAGCCGGAAGTCCCCGTGCACGATGGCCGCCCGCTGTGACGCCGGGACCGACGCGGCGAGCGTGTCGTGCAGCTCGTCGATGCCGTCGACCTCGCGGCTGCGCGACTTGTCGAGCTGGCCGCGCCAGCGCCGCACCTGGCGCTGCAGGTAGCCGTCCGGGCGCCCGAAGTCGCCGAGCCCGACCGCCTCGTAGTCGACCGCGTGCAGCTCGGCCAGCACATCCACGAGCGTGAACGACAGCTCGCGCGCCTGCGGCCGGCTCAGCGCCGCGGCGACCTGCTCACTGGTCCGGAACACCGTGCCCTCGACCTTGACCATCAGGTAGAACGGCGCGCCGAGCACGTCCTCGTCCTGGCACAGCAGGACGGTCGCGGGGACCGGGACGTTGCTGCCCGCGAGCGCCGACATGACCCGGAACTCCCGGCTCATGTCGTGGGCGGTGGCGAGCACGTGACCAAGCGGCGGGCGGCGCAGGACCCATTCGCGGGCGCCGTCACCGACGGTGTAGGTCAGGTTGGACCGGCCACCCGCGATCAGCTGCGCCGCCAGCGGCCCAGCCACCAGGCCCGGCCGCTCGCGGTCCAGATAGGCCCGCAACGCCGCCAGGTCCAGGCCGGGAGGGTCAGCCACGCCTGCAACGTATCACCGGTCGCATTACTGCCTGATTATGGCAACAACGAGGTGGCGGCAGTAGCGTGGGCAGCCGTGAACGTTGCCCTGCATCTGAGCGACGGCATCGTCGACGCGCCGACGTCTCTGGCGTACGCGCTGGTCGCCGCGATCGGGCTCGCCGTTGCGGCGGCCGGGGCCAGGGCCGACCTGGACGAGCGGACGGCGCCGATGGCCGGCCTCGTCGCGGCGTTCGTATTCGCCGCCCAGATGGTGAACTTCCCGGTGCTGCCGGGGGTGAGCGGACACCTGCTCGGCGGGGCGCTCGCGGCGATCCTGGTCGGGCCTTGGGTCGGCGCCCTGTGCGTCGGCATCGTCGTGGTGATGCAGGCCGTGCTGTTCGCCGACGGCGGGCTGTCCGCGCTCGGCGCCAACATCACCAACCTGGCGCTCGCCGGCACCGCGGCCGGGTACGGCGTGGCGACGCTGCTGCGCCGCCTCGCCCGGCGCGGCCGGTCCGGGCTGATCGCGGTCGCCTTCGCCGGCGCGCTGGTCGGCTCCGTCGCGGCCGCCGCCAGCTTCGTCGTGCAGTACGCGATCGGCGGCGACGCCGGGGTCGCGACCGGCTCGGTGGCGATCGCGCTGCTCGGGGTGCACGTGCTGATCGGTGTCGGCGAGGGCGTGATCACCGCCCTGACCGTGGGCGCCGTCGCGCGGGTGCGTCCGGACCTCGTGCACCTGCTGCGGGCCGGCCGCCGGCCGGCCGCAGGGGCGGCGGTGGCCCGATGAGCCGGTGGCGGTTCCTGGCCGGCTTCGGGCTGGTCGCGCTCGCGGTCGCCGGCGGGCTGTCCTACCTGGCCGACCCCGATCCGGACGGGTTGGAGTCTGTCTCGCAGCAGGGCTGCGTTCAGGTGAACACCGCTGAGGGCGAGCGGCTCGACGGCGAGTGCATCGCGCGGGATGCCAGGGAGCCG
>DASSUA010000207.1:0-3303 GCA_035707525.1 Pseudonocardiaceae bacterium | reverse complement strand
CGGCTCGGGCTGATGCTCGTCGTCGGCCAGCCGAAGAACACCGCCGAGTACATCCAGGCGACCTCGCGCGTCGGCCGCGACGTGGAGCGCCCCCGGCCGGGCCTGATCGTCACGCTCGGCAACTGGGCGCGGCCCCGCGACCTGGCGCACTTCGAGCAGTTCCGGCACTACCACGAGACCTATTACGCCCAGGTCGAGGCGCTGTCGGTCACGCCGTTCTCGCCGACTTCGCTGGACCGCGGGCTGGACGCCGTGCTGGTCAGCGCGGCGCGCGTGCTGCAGGCCCACCGCGACGAGGGGCTCTCGCCGGAACGCAACGCCTGGCGCGTGCGGGACGAGCGCGATGCGCTCGCATCGTTACGCGACCGCCTGGAAGCCCGGATCGAGGCCGCCGCCCGGCTCGACGATCTGACCGGCCATGCCCGCCAGCGTCTGGCCAACCGCCTGGACCAGTGGAACACCCGCGCCGACCATGCTCGTCGGCTCAGCAAGACCCTGGTGTACGAACGCACCGGCAACGACGACAAGTATCTTGCGCTGCTGATCAGCCCCGAACAGGCCAGGGCCAACCAGGACCTGAAGGCCCGCGCGCCGTTCGTCGTCGCCCATTCCATGCGTGAGGTCCAGCCCGAGATCAACCTGCTGGTGAGCCCGGTGCCGGAGCGGCTGTTCGCCGTCGAGCCGGACAACGCGCCGCAGTGGGAGTGGCCGGCGGAAGGGGGGTCGGCGTGACCGTCACCGACGAGCCGCCGTCGATGATCTTCGACTCGGCTGAGCCGATGGACCCGATCACCGAAACCGAGCAGTCGCTGGTCAAGAACCGCGCCAAGGTCGGCTCGGCCCGGCCGTCGTCGCTGCTCCACACCTTCGGCGTCGGCGCGATCATCGACCTGCCCCAGTTCTCGATCATGCCTGCGGGGTTGGACGACTGGGAGCCGATCTGGCGGCGCAGGGCGACCGTGCCGAGGATCGAGGAGCCGCGACTGCTGGCGGCGGTGCAGATCCAGCTCGGGTGGTCGGTGCAGGAACTGCGGCCGTTCCCCTGGCAGCCATCGGCGCGGGCGATGTCGCAGGAGGGTGCCGATCTCGGCGTGCCGGCCAGGGTGTTCCCGCAGTGGTTGCGCTGCACCGGCTGCGACTACCTGGGGCCGCTGTCGCGATTCCGCTACACCAACACTCACCCGTTCCGGCCCGATCTGGCCGTCTTCGAGCACGCCAGCTGCCCCGGCCGCGGCATCCGCGGCGCGACCAAGAGCCGGTCCGCGTCGCGCCGCGACGTCCCGGCGGTGCCGGCGCGGTACCTGCTCGCCTGCCCGAACGGCCACCTCGACGAGTTCCCGTACTCGCTTTGGGTGCATCGCGGCGAGCCGTGCCCGGCGGCGCCCCAGCCGGACCTCAAGCTGCGCGACAGCAACGTCGGGCAGGGCGCCGGCGCGGTCGTGACGTGCGAGCGCTGCCGGCAGCGGCGCAACATGACCGAGGCTCAGGGCGAGGCCGGCAAGGCGAAGCTGCCACTGTGCCGGGGCCGGCACCCACACCTGAACGCCTTCGATCGAGAGTGCGGGCTGCCCAGCACATTGATGATGATGGGCGCCTCGAACCTGTGGTTCTCGTCGACCCAGTCGATCATCGTGATGCCCCGCACCGAGCAGGAGGACCGCGCCGCCCTGGCCACCAACCTGCGCCTTCACCTGTCGGCGGAGAAGCTGGGCAGATACGCCGACAAGCCCGGAATGCTCCGCGACCTGCTCGACGACAAGATCGACCTCGCCGGCGTGACCGACGAGGAGTTGGCCGCCGCTGCGGCGCAGGCGCTCGCTCCGCTGCCATCGGAGGAGGAACGGCACGAGGAACGCGCCAATTGGGACCCGGTCGACCTGCTCGTCCCCGAATGGAGCTACCTGCAGCAGCCCAGCCTGTTCGCCCGGCAGGAGAACGACAGCGGCCTCATGGTCACCGAAATGCCCCGCAGCGCGCAGTTGCCCGCGCACGTGCGCCGCGTCATCGCGGTCAACCGCATGAAACGGGTCAACGCCCTGATCGGATTCACCCGCATCGACGACCTGGACCGCGTCAACGACGTCGCGGCCAGGCTCGTCAAGCTCACCCGCAACGGCCGGCCAACCTGGGTGCCCGCCACCGAGGACCGAGGCGAAGGCATCTTCCTCCAGCTCGACGAGGGCACCGTCACATCATGGGAAGCGGCCGTCCGCCCATCCGCACTGTGGCGGGCACACCGGCAGGCGCACCGGCACAACCACGCGCGGCGCTTCTCAGCCACGGCCGCCACGGTCGACCCGGACAGCCGGTTCCCAGAACCCCGCTACTGGCTGGTCCACACGCTCGCCCACGTTCTCATTCGCGAGATGGCGATGTCCTGCGGCTACGGCGCCGCCAGCCTCAGCGAACGGCTCTACGCGTGGCCGGCCACCGCGAACCGGCCGGCCGCCGCCGGACTGCTCATCTGCACCACCGCCTCAGACAGCGAGGGCACCCTCGGCGGCCTGGTGGCGCTCAGCCAACCGGACCGGCTCCAGGCGCTGCTGCTCGGCGCGCTACGCCGGGCGGCCCGCTGCTCCTCAGACCCAGTCTGCGGCCAACGCATCCCGCGCGACGGCGAAGACTTCCTGCACGGCGCCGCCTGCCACTGCTGCTGCTTCGCCTCCGAGACCTCGTGCGAGCGGGCCAACCGGTTCCTCGACCGGCGGCTGCTGCTCACCCTGCCGACCGTCGACGGCGAACGGGTGCCCGGCTTCTTCGGCACCATCGATGGCTGCTGACCCGTACCGGACGCTCGGCGCGTTCCTCACCGCCTTCGAGGCCCAGCGACTCGCCACCGCCCTGCGAGCCGGCTACACCGCCGGCCAGCTACTCAACGAGATCCACCTGTCGCGCCGGACCGAAGTGCGGCGGCTGCTAGCCGAGGCGGACATCGGCCCCCACCGGATCGAGTCCTCATTGCCGGTCCTGGAGGCCATCGCCGGCGCCCGATCGCTGCGAAGCACCATCACACCGGTCTGGACCATGCCGGGCTCCGAAGCGACCATCGGCCGGCTGACCAGCGAGGCACGGCGACTCATCGACGACGCCCGCATGTCCGTGGTCTGCTCCAGCTTCAACTTCGCGCCGCAGTCGCGCATGTGGACCGCGCTGCTCGCCGCCTCCAACCGGCCCGGCGTCAGCGTCACCGTCTACCTCGACGCCCGGGTCAGCTCGACCTCGGCCGTGGCGGCGCACCTGCCCAAGGCGACGGTCTACCGCACCATGGCGCTACCCGGCTCGCGCCGCACCCTGGTCAGCCAC
>DASSUA010000206.1:0-24545 GCA_035707525.1 Pseudonocardiaceae bacterium | reverse complement strand
CTGGTCTGGAAGTCCAGTTCCACGGTGAAGCTCCTGCGGGGATTTCGCTTTCGGTCGTCAACGCGAGCGGCCACCCCTTGTGGAGGCCCCACCGGTCGCGGAAGCGCGAAGGTCTGTGGTCACCCTACCGCCCGCCGCTTGCGGGGCTTGTACCGAAGCGCGCAACTCACGTACCGAAACGTGCAACTCACGTACCGGAACGTGCAACTCGCGTACTCGAACGGACGACACGCGTGACGGGATGGGCGACACGCCGGGCGGGGGCGGTTCAGACGAGGGGGCGGCCGTCGAAGATGCCCAGGCGTTCGCGGTAGAGCTCCAGGCCGATGCCGTTGGGGTCGCGGATGTACAGGCTGTCCTCTACGCCACGGTCCGGGCCGAGGTACTCGACGCCGGCGGCGTCGAGTTTGTCGCGTGCGGCGGCGAAGTGCTCCTCGTCGACCGACAGCGCGATGTGCTGCACGCCGCCGATGGTCTCGGTGAACTCGGGGTGGTCATGGCCGGGGAAGTCGAAGAAGCCGAGGAGGTTGCCGTTGCCGATGTCGAAGAAGAAGTGGCTCGAGCCCGCGTAGTCGCGGTTCTCGACGAGCTCCACCAGCGGGAAGCCGAGGAAGTCCTGGTAGAAGCGGATGGTCTCCTCCACGTCGCGGCAGATCAGCGCGATGTGGTGCACGCCGCGCGCCGGTGTCACCGGGCGCCGGGCACTCGGGTGCAGGTACTTGTCCCTGAGCTGGGCGCGCCGATGGCGGATCGCCTCCAGCTCGGCTCCTTCAGGCTGCGGCATCTCGCGACCGTCCTCTCCCGGTTGAACATGCTGCGATGATTGTCGCACTTTCAACAGATCTTGGCAGGAGCCGGATGAGACGTTTCGTCTACGAGCCAGCGTGCTCGCGGGTGGTGTTCGGGCCCGGGGTCGCCCGACGCGAACTGGCCGCCGAGTGCGACCGGCTCGGCCTGCAGCGGGTGCTGCTGATTGCGACCGCCGGTGAGCTGGCCCGAAGCGGCGCTGCGCCGGCCTCGCTCGGGGGTCGGCTAGCCGGCCGGTTCACCGCGGTCCGCACCCACGTGCCGGCCGACACGGCGGCCTCGGCGGCCGCGATCGCCGCCGAGGTGGCCGCCGACGGCCTGCTGTGCGTCGGGGGCGGCGCCGCGACCGGAACGGCGAAGGCGGTGGCGCTGGAGTCGGGGCTGCCGATCGTGGCGGTTCCGACGACCTACGCGGGCTCCGAGGTGACCCCGGTGTGGGGCCTGACCGAGGGTGGTCGCAAGCGAACCGGACGCTCGGCGGCCGTGCTGCCGCGCACGGTGCTCTACGACGCCGAGCTCACTACCGGGCTGCCGGCCGCGATCAGCGCGGCGAGCGGGATGAACGCGCTCGCGCACTGCGTGGACACGCTCGGACTCCCCGCCACCGACCCCGTCACGGCGCTGCTGGCCATCGAGGGCGTGCGGGTGCTGGCTACGTCGCTACCGGCGGTCGCCGGCAACGGCAAGGACCTGGCGGCGCGCACCGCGGCCCTCTACGGCGCGTACCTGGCCGGCAGCGCGTTCGCGACCGCCGGCTCAGGCGTGCACCACAAGGCGTGCCACGTGCTGGGCGGCCGCTTCGACCTGCCGCACGCGGCGACGCACGCGGTGCTGCTGCCGCACGTCGCCGGTCATCTCGCCGGCGCCAACCCGGAGACAATGGAGCACGTGCGCCTTGCGCTCGATCCCTCGGCGGCCTCCGCGGCCACGGCGCTGCATGCGCTCGCCGGCCGGATCGGGGCGCCGCTTGCCCTGCGCGACCTCGGGCTCGCGCAGGCCGACCTCGCCGAGGCCATCCGGGAGGTCGCCGAGCACACCGGGCTCGCGCAGGTCGACGCCTCGCGGATCCTGCGGGCGGCCTGGCACGGCGCCACACCGGAATCGGCCGGGTCGCCGGGCGATGCTGAACACCTGCGGGGCCGCTGGGCACGGCCGTAGTGGCAGTCACCCCAGCCGAGCGCCGGGCGTCCCCGCGCCACCTCGTGCTGCTCGGCGTGACGATCGCGCTGGCGGCGTTCAACCTTCGTCCGGCACTGGCCAGCGTCGGGCCGGTGCTGCCGGAGCTGCGCCGTGACCTCGGCCTGTCGGGCGCCGGGGCGGCGGCGCTGACGATGCTGCCGCTGCTGTGCTTCGCCGCTTTCTCCTCGACGGCGCCGAGGCTGGCCAGGCGGTTCGGGATCGAGCCGGTCGTGATGGTCGCGCTGGTCGCGATCATGATCGGGCTGGCCGGGCGGGTGCTGGGCGGCCCTTCCGTGCTGTTCACCGGCACGGTCCTGGTCGGCGGGGCGATAGCGATCGCCAACGTGCTGCTGCCACCGCTGATCCAGCGTGACTTTCCCGGCCGCACCGGGCTGATGATGGGCGTCTACACCGCGTCGCTGAGCGGCTCCGCCGCCGTGGCCGCCGGGCTGACGGTGCCGGCCGGTGACGCGATCGGCCTCGGCTGGCGGGGCGCCCTCGGCTGCTGGGCGCTGCCGGCCGTGGTGGCCGCCGCCCTGTGGTCACCCCAGCTACGCGCGTCCACCCGCCCGCCACGGCGGTCCGGCGAGCGCTCGGTGTCGCTGCTGCGCAACGCCCTCGCCTGGCAGGTCACGGTGTTCTTCGGGCTGCAGTCGATGCTGTTCTACGCGGTGCTGGCCTGGCTGCCGACGATCTACCGCGAGCACGGCTTCAGCCCGGCGGCGGCCGGGTTCCTGCTGGCGTTGTGCGGGTTCGTGCAGATCCCGGTGACGCTGCTGCTGCCGTCGGTGGCGACCAGGGCGCGCAACCAGGTCGTCCTGGTCGCCGTTGCGACGCTGCTGTTCGGGGTCGGGCTGGCCGGTGTGATGGTGGCCCCGACCGCGGCGCCCTACCTGTGGGCGGTGCTGATCGGTGTCGGGTCCGGGGCCTGCTTCGCGCTGGCGCTGGCCCTTTTCGTGCTGCGCTCCGCGCACGTCCGGGACACCGCCCGGCTCTCGGCGATGGCGCAGACCGCCGGCTATGTCATCAGTGCGTGCGGCCCGCTGCTGCTGGGGCTGGTGCACGAGATGACGGGGTCCTGGACGGTCGCGTTGCTGACGCTGTTGCTGCTGGCGGTGCCGCAGCTGGTGTGCGGGATGCTCGCCGGCCGGGTCCGGTGGATCGGCGAGCGCAGCGGTTGATCTCGCCTGTGATCTGGGCGTGACGCTGGTGGCACGGACGGATAACGCCGAAGGGCCTAGCTTCGCCGAAACGGCGGCGCACAGTAGGGCATAGGTGTTGCAAAAGTGAAGGACAAGGGTCTGCGTCTGAGCAGGGGTTCGTGGCACCTCGACCGGTGGGCGGACGGTGCCGCCCAGATCCATAAGAACGCCGCCTACGCCGCGCTGTTCGCGCTCGTCGACGGCTCCGCCTTCAGCACCTACCAGGTGCTCGACGACGTCGACCGCGGTCGGGAGTTCTTCCTCGTGCTCCGGGAGGATCTGGTGATCAAGGTCGCGGTGGCGAACTTCGACACGTTCGGCCTGCTCTACATCGGCCCGCCGGACGGCGCGCCCGGCCTGCACCGGGTGCTCGGCCAGCGCGCCTCCAGCGGGTCACGACCGGGAGTCGATCCGGATCAGCGTTCCTTGGAGGCGTAACGGCGTGCCGCCCGCCCCCTAGGAGCCGCTATGTCCCTGGATAACCCGGGCCTTGACGTGTCCGGCCGAGTCCGCGCCCGCGACGTCCAAACCGCCGCGGTGGCCGACGTGCGCCGGCGCGTGCTGATGGTCTCCGGAGCGGTCGACGTCCGCGACCACGACGTGTCGATGTGCCTGTACCTGCCCGAGCCGGGCCGCTGGCAGGTGATCAAGTCGGAGGCGAACCTCACCGGCGACACCTGGCTGGCCATGCAGGTGACCACCGACGACGACACGATCATCATCAGCGACGATGAGACCATGACGATGTCCCGCCAGTTCGGCCGCTCGTTCGCGACCCCGGACGGCCGGCGGCTGACCTTCTACGACGGTGAGGTCCGGCCGGGCGAGGCCGTGCTGAAGGTCTTCACGATCGAGACCAGCACCCGGCACCCGACGTATGCCCACTCCCGCTACGGCGTCGCCGGCATGGACTACGATCCCGCGCAAACGGCCGCGATCGTCGACGAACTCGTCGTCGAGGGTCTGCCGCAGCGGCCGGCCGTCGAACTGTTCGTGCCGGTGACCGTCATCGGCTGAGCCGAAACGGCGATCAACAGTTTCTCGGCGAGCCCGCCCGGGTATCTCCACGCTGGTAGCCCGATGTTTCTTCCGTCACGGAAGGGTCACGGAAGGCGCACGGATGGCCATCAGGAGGACACCCGCCGTGCTCCCCTCGACATTACGCCGAATGGCGCATTTGATTACGCTGATAATCGTGTTGCCCTTCGTATTTTCGGCGGTAGTGGCATGCCAGCCGGGCGCATTGTTGGGCGGCGGTGCCGATTCCGCGGAGGTCCCGGTCCCGCCCGGCACGCTCGACCAGGCGGCCGCGACGCAGGCCCTGCAAAAGCTCGTCGTGGCCCAGGGAGCGGGCCTGGCCGGCTATGACCGCGACTGCGGCCGCGGGCACGCGTGCGTGTTCGGCCAGGCGTGGTCCGACGACGTCGAGGTCGCGGGTGGCCACAACGGCTGCGACACCCGCAACGACCTGCTCAACCGGGACCTCAAGCCCGGCCAGGTCGGCGGTGCTGCCGTGCCCAAGCGGTACCGCGAGCCAGGGCAGTGTGTGGTGCTGGAGGGCGTGCTCAACGATCCGTACACCGGCCGGGTGATCCACTTCACCAAGGACCGCGCCGGCGCCGTGCAGATCGATCACGTGGTGGCGCTCGCGGCGGCCTGGCGCGCCGGGGCGGCGGGCTGGGACCAGCACCGCCGGCAGAACTTCGCCAACGACCCGATCAACCTGCTCGTCGTCGACGGGCCGACCAACCAGGCCAAGGGCGACGCCACCGCCGAGGAGTGGCTGCCGCCGAACAGCGCCTACCGCTGCGAATACGCGCGGATCGTGGTGACGGTCAAGGCCGCCTACGGGCTCACGGTCACGCCGGTCGAGCAGTCGGCGCTGGGCGCCGCGCTGCGGCAGTGCCTACCGGCACCGCCGTCCCCGACCGGTCCGCCGGGAAATCCTCCACCGGGCTGAGGCTGCCCCCTGCTCCCCGGTGGAACGACGATTCCGGCACGGCATCTGCGCGGCCGTGCCGGAATCGTCTTTCCAACCCACCGGCGGGGTCGTTCCGGTGGGCACTGTCTGTATGGGGCTTGTATGGGCACTGTATGGGCCGGTATGGGCACTGTATGGGCCGGTATGGGGCGCTGTCTGGTATGGCTGGCTGGATGGGCACTGTCTGTAGTGGCACTGCTCTAACCTAGGTGCACCCTTTGGGGTACGGCGCTTTCTTGGTCACTCCCTGAATGGCCTATCCACGATTGGCCCAACCGTTCCTTGCCGACAGCCAAAGCGAAACCGCCGAACGGGCGGCCAAATGCGGCCAAACAGGTGCCCCGCGCCGCCGTACCGTGTCGATCACCGGTTTCCGTCCAATTTGAACGTTCAAATCCGGCAGATACCCGGTGCCGCGTCCCGTGATACCCCGGGTGTGAGAGCGTTGGGGGCATGGCGGCGAGGGTGGAGACGGCGGCGCTGCCGGCCGACGAAGCGCTGGTGAAACGGCTGCGGGAGCGCGACGAGGAGGCCTTCGAGCTGGTCCTCGACGCCTGGTCGCCCGGCATGCTCCGGGTCGCGCGCGGGTTCGTGACAACGCGCGCCTCGGCCGAGGAGGTCGTCCAGGAGGCGTGGCTCGCGGTCGTCGAGGGCGTCGACCGGTTTGAATACAGATCGTCGCTCAAGACGTGGGTGTTCCAGATCCTGGTGAACCTGGCCAGACGCCGCGGCTCACAGGAGCGGCGCAGCATCCCGTGGAGCAGCCTGCCCGGTGCCGAGGACCGCGGTCCGACGGTGGATCCGGCGCTGTTCCAGGGGCCGGGCGAGCCGTTCCCCGGGCACTGGCGCGAGTTCCCAGCACCGTGGCCGGGATCCGCGACAGGGCCGAGGCCGGCGAAGCGGCGGCCCGAGCCGGCGGTGGCGCCGGTACAGCAGCCCGAGGACCACGCGCTGTCGGCCGAGCTGCAGGACCGGCTCGCCGTGGCGCTGGAGAAGCTGCCGCCGCGGCAACGGGTCGTGATCACCCTGCGGGACCTGGAGGGTTACGAGTCGCACGAGGTCTCCCGGATACTGGAGATCTCCGCCGGCAACCAGCGGGTCCTGCTGCACAGGGCGCGCGCGTTCGTGCGGGGCGAGCTGGCGAAGTACTTCGGGGGTGGGAGGTGATCGGCATGACCGGGCCGGCCGGCGTGACCGCCGACGACCACCTGGCGTGCAACGAGTTCGTCGAGCTGGTGACCGCGTTCCTGGAGCGCGCGCTCGACCCGGAGACCGAACGCCGGGTCGTCGAGCACCTGGCGCTGTGCGAGGGCTGCCAGCGGTACCTGGAGCAGTGCCGGCAGACGATAGCGCGGCTCGGCGAGCTGCCGGCCGACACGCTGCCCGCGCCGGCGCGGGCAGCGCTGCTGGAGGCGTTCCGCTCGGGCCGGTGACACTGGCGTAACGCCCCGCCCGGTTCGTGTCACTGCATAGACATGCTGATGCGCAAGCCGGTCCAGGCGTCACTTCGGGCCCGCATGCGACCGCTGCACGTCGCGGTCGCGCTGCAGGGGTTCATGCTGTGGCCGCCGATCGAGAAGCTGTTCCTGAGCGAGATCGGCTTCGACGCCGCGGCGGTCGGCATCATGGCCGCCGCCTACGCGGCCTTCGTGCCGCTCGTCGAGGTGTGCTCCGGGCTGCTGGCGGACCGCTGGAGCCGGCGCGGCGTGCTCGTGGTCTCCAGCGCCGCGCTCGCGCTGACGTGCCTGATCGGTGGCCTGAGCACGAACGTGGCGACCTACCTGCTCAGCGCGCTCGCGCTGGGCGTCTACTTCGCCATGTACTCCGGGACGATGGAGGCGATCGTCTACGACACGGTGCTCGAGGAGACCGGCGGCAGCGGCTCGTTCGAGCAGCGCATCGGCCGGATCCGGCTCGCCGAGAGCGCCACCCTGGTCGCCAGCTCGCTGCTCGGCGGCTGGCTCGCCAGCCTGACCGGGACGCGGCTGACCTACTTCCTGACGATCCCGTTCGCGCTGCTGTCGATCGTGGCATACCTGCGGTTCGACGAGCCCACACTGCACCAGACGAGCGGGCGCGTCCCGCTGCGCGCGCAACTCGTGACCACCGGCCGGGCGCTGTCCGGAGGCGGGCGGCTGCTGCCGATCGTCGCGCTGTCCGTGCTGACCGCGGTGACCATGCAGTCGCTGTTCGAGTTCGGGCCGCTGTGGCTGGTGGCGCTGGCCGTGCCGGCGTTCGTGTTCGGGCCGTACTGGGCGGGGCTGATGTCAACGCTCGGGCTGGGTGGGCTGCTCGCCGGGCGGTTCGGTGCCGATCGCCGCGGCACCAGGGCGGCCGCGGCGATCGTCATGCTGGTGGCGGCGCTCACCCTGGCCACCGGGGCCGGCGCGGCCGCGGCGATCGCGGCCCAGATCGCGCTGACGCTGCTGCTGATGGTCGCGAGCATCCACGTCGCCCGCGTGCTGCACGACTCGGTGCCGTCGAACGTCCGGGCCGGGGTCGCCTCCGGCGTCGGCGCCATGACGTGGCTGACGTTCCTGCCGGTGGCTCTGGCCATCGGCTTCGTCAGCAGCCGGTTCGGCATCCAGTCCGCCGGGCTTCTGATCACCGCCGGCACGGTCGCCGCCGGGCTGCTCTGGGTGACCGCGACAGGCGGCCGGCCAGCGGAAGCGGCCGGCGATCCGTCGACGGAAGCGCCGCGCGAGTACGAGCCGGCGACCTCGGCCGCCTAGATCAACTACAGCCCGTAATGGCAGAACACCCTAACCGCGACGCCTGAGTTGATCAAATATGTCACGTACCGTAACGGTGGCGCCCGGCGGCAACCTGGCCTGACACCTTTGCTCTGAGAGCCAGCCGGCAACGCACCACGCCGCAGGCCCAGTGCATATCTGCTGGTCGGAGCCCGATGTCAGCTGGCTCTCAAAGCAAGGGAAAGACGCAGGACCTTCAGTCGGGCGCCGCTGCGACGGATAGCGCCCCTCCTTGATCAACTACTACGTAGTGTAATGAGATGCCGTGGGGATCTACGGCCGTATTACTGGGCGCCGAGGGCTCATGATCGTCGTTTGGGTGCCGTGAGCCGCGCTGAGCGCGGTCGATGGCACCGAAACAGCGATCATGAACAGGCTCCGGCCCCAACTACATGCCCGGTCATCGCACGCAGGCCAACCCGCAAGGCCGCTTCTGGAAGTTGATCACGAGGTGAACGCCCCTATGAACCGATGGCGCGAAGGGGTGACAACGTCGTGATCAACTTCACAGAAGGAGGAAAATCGATCAAGAGCGAGGACGGCGGCAGACCCGTGATCGCCGAGAGTGTGCGCTCTCCGGCGTGCGCCGCACGGTGAGCGCACACTCTTGGCGATCGTCGACGCTGGCGCATCGTCGGCGCGCGCCTGCGGCTGATGCGTGGGCGTCATTCGATCCTCGTAGCGAACCGAATGACGCCCACGCTGCGGGTGGCGGATCGAGGGGACCCCTGTGACGGTTTTCAGCGCACCTGCTCGTAGATGCGGCTGGCGTCGGTCGCTATGCGGTCCCACGCGAACCTGGACATGGCGCGGTCGCGGCCGGCGACGCCGTACTCCTGCAGCGACACCAGGTCGGTGGACAGCCGGTGCAGGGTCGCGGCGAGGGCGTCCGGCCGGCGCGTTGGCACCAGCTCACCGGTCACCCCGTGCACCACGGAGTCACGCAGGCAGCCGACGTCGGTCGCGATCACCGGGGTTCCGCTGGCCATCGCCTCCAGCGCGACCTGACCGAGTGGCTCGTACCACGGCGTGCAGACGACAACATCCGCCCAGCGCATCAGCTCGGCGCGCTTGGCCTGGGACTGGCTGCCGACGAAGCGGACCCGCTGGGGCACGCCCACGCGGTCGGCAAGCAGCCGCAACCGCTTGGCGTCATCGTCGCTGCGCAGGTCGTTCTCCGGCGGGCCGCTGGCGACCACCAGCTCCGCGGAGGGCACCTTGGCCAGGGCGACGATCACGTCGTCGATGCCGCCGTGCAGGGCCAGCGGTCCCACGCTGAGCACCCGGAACCGCCCGGCCCGCCGCCGCGGCAGCTCGTCGGGGGTGAACAGGCGGCAGTCGACCCCGCCGGGCAGGACCGAGGTCTTGGACCTGGGCACGCCGAGCGTGACCAGGTAGTCGATCTCATCGGAGCACGTGGCGACGATCCAGGCCGCCCGCCGTCCCACCAGGCGCTCCATCCGCACCCGCTGGGGCAGCACGTCGCCTGCCCGTCCGCCGTCGCCGTCGTGCCGGCGCCGCACCGCGGCCAGCTCGTGGTAGGTGTGCACGACCGGGACCCGGGTCTTGCCGGAGGCGAGCAGCGCCGCCACGCCGGACATCCAGTAGTGCGCGTGCACGACATCCGGCCGGTCGCGCTTCCACTCGTCGCTGAGCAGGTCGGCGAGGTGTCCCAGGTGGGGGACGACCTCGCTCTTCGGGACCGGCATCGGCGGCCCGGCCGGCAGGCTCACGACCCGGTAGCCGCCGTCCGCCGTGCGCTCTGCGGGCTCATCGAGGTCTTCGCGCCGGACATAGACAGTGACGTCGTGGCTGGACCGCCACAGGGCCTCGGCCAGTTCGCTCACGTAGCCGCTGTGGTCGGCGTGGCCGGCCACCATCGCGATATTCATCCTCGTGGCCTCCTCCCATAGTGAGGCTGCCCCGCGCACCCCGTGCGGCCACGTTAACAACGGTTCGCTGATCTCGCCCGTCGGTCACCAGTGCGGTTACACCGATCGGTGCACGTGAGAAGGGTCATGCATTACCGGCGCGCCGAGCGGGTACGCCCTGGCCGGCAGGTACCCGAAACGAAGGAGTGGCAACTACCGTGACCACGGTTCAGAAGTCAGTTGACGTCAAGGTGCCCGTCCGAACCGTGTACAACCAGTGGACCCAGTTCGAGTCCTTCCCACAGTTCATGGCGGGGGTGGAGCAGATCCAGCAGGTGACGCCCACCAGGACGCACTGGGTTACCAAGATCGGCGGCGTTACCCGTGAGTTCGACGCCGAGATCACCGAGCAACACCCCGACGAGCGCGTGGCGTGGCGTTCGGTGGAGGGCCCGTCCCATGGCGGTGTCGTGACCTTCCACCGGATCAGCGACGACACGACCCGGGTCAACCTCCAGATGGAGTACCACCCGGACTCGCTCGTCGAGAAGGTTGGCGCGGCCACCGGCTCCGTCAGCCACCGCATCGAGGGTGACCTCGAGCGGTTCAAGAAGTTCATCGAGGCTCGCGGGCATGAGACTGGCGCGTGGCGGGGCGAGGTCGCCCGGCCGCCGCAGACCGGCGAGGTGGGCATGGCGGACCCGGCAGACCGCCTCGCGCCACGTGGCGGGACGTCCGCCTCAAGCGTGCCGCCCACCGGTTCCGACCGGTAGCCCGTCACCTAGCGACCGCCGGGTGCGCCTTCCGCAGCGCACCCGGCGGTCGTTTCGTCTTGCCTGGTCTCTGGGTCTTGCCCGCCCGGTCAGCCGCTCTGGTTGGTGACCGCATGCGGGGCGCCGACCGGCTTGGACTCCGGTGACCCCCGCTGGCGCAGGTACACGCTCAGCACGGCCATCGAGCCGATCGCGAGGAACTCCGACTGCCAGTTCTGCAGCGACCGGTTCCAGAAGTCGGCCGATCCGAGGTAGACCGCCCACGAGACCGGGTCGCGGAGCTCGGTCAGCCGCTCGTTGTTGAACGCACTGCGCCCGGCGATCGACTGGGCGAGCCATGACAGCAGGAACAGCCCGACCATCATCGCGCCGAGCGAGTTGGAGAACAGCGTCGTCCGCCAGCCGCCGGCCTTGGCCCACTTCGGGGAGTCCTTGAGCGTGTGCTTGCCGAGCTTCTGCTGCTCGTCGGACTCGCGCCCGACGTCCTCCAGTGACTTCGACTCGGGCGAGCCGCGTTGGACCAGCCACACCGTCAGGTAGATGAACAGGAAGAACTGCAGGTACTCCGACTGCCAGTTCTCGGCCACGTTGACCCCGTAGTCGGAGGACAGCACGTAGTCGAGCAGGCCGGCTGGCTCGCCCCCGTTGGCGAGCTGCCGATCGTTGAAGTCGGCCTTACCCGCGACCGCCTGACCGAACAGTGTCAACAGGAACAACCCGCCAAACACCAGCCCGAGCCCGTTGTCCCTGAGGAATCCGCGCACCCCGAGCCTCCCCTACCGGTGCAGCAGGCCGATTGTGACGAACAGCATCACCCCAAGCAGGAACACCACCAGGTACGCGATGAACATCCCCCGGGTGATCAGGAACCCGCCAGAACGCATTGATACGGCTCACCGCCTTCCTGTTCCTGGCATCCGGCCGCGACCACGCGCCACCCGTCGGCGAGCTCACGCAGGAACAGCGTGTCCTGCCCGGATCTGGCCTGCGCCGCGTCGCCCCACACCTGCACGTCGGTCACCTCGGCGTCGGGCAGGTCCAGGCTCGGCAGCGCCTGCTCGCAGCCCTCCGGACGCAGCGATTCGAGCTGCTCCACGGTGTCCGGTGCGAGCAGCTCGCACGCCCGGGCGGCGTCCGGCTGGACCTCGGTGACGAACTCCGACGCGGCCCGCAGCGCCGGTTCCTCGCCGGAGGCCTGGCAACCGGCGGTCGCCACCAGCGCGAGCGCGGCGCAGAACCCCGGCACCATGCGACCCGTCGCAGTAGGCAACATAGGCAAAGCGGGCAACATAGGCGCAGAACCTACTCCCGCCGGGGCCGGCGCGCCGGGTAGGGTTGATGTTGCGCCGGGCGGCTATTCGGGCGATTCCTCAAGGCGATCGAGCACCCGGGTGGCCAGGCGCTCGAGTGCCCGCACGTCGCCGGCCGAGAGCACGTCGAAGAACAGCCGCCGCACGGCGTCGACGTGGCCGGGGGCGGCCGCCTCGATCGTCTTGCGGCCGACCGCGGTCAGCACGATGAACGCGCCGCGGCCGTCCTCGGTGCACTCCCTGCGCTCGATCAGCCCGCGGCGCTGCATCCGGGTCAGGTGGTGCGAGAGCCGGCTCTGCTCCCACTGCAGGCCACGCTGCAGCTCGAACGGGCGCAGGTAACCGCCCTCGGCGTCGGTAAGCGCGACGAGCACCTCGTAGTCGGCCAGCGACAGGCCCGCGTCGGCCTGCAGCTGGCGGTTCAGCCGGGCGGCGAGCTGCCCCTGCATCCGCTGGTAGGCCCGCCAGGCGCGGTGCTCGCCAGGGTCGAGCCATCTGGTCACGCACCCAGTGTATGACACGTCATAAAGGTGGCGGAATGAATGATGCGTCATGTAGGTTGAGACCATACGTAGATGACACATCATCCAGACCGACGGGAGCAACGATGACCGCCACGGCTACTAACACGGCTACTAACACGGCTACCAATACTGCTACGAACGTGACCGGCCTGCGGGGCCTGACCGGCACCTACACCATCGACCCCGCGCACAGCCGGATCGGGTTCGTCGCCAGGCACGCGATGGTGACCAAGGTTCGCGGCTCGTTCAACGAGTTCGAGGGCAGTGTCGATCTCAAGGACAGCGTCGACTTCGACGGCGAGCACCCGGCCAACATCAAGGTCCAGGTGACCATCGACGCCGCGAGCATCGACACCCGCAACGCGCAGCGCGACGAGCACCTGCGCGGCAACGACTTCCTGGCGATGGACACCTACCCGCAGCTCACCTTCGTCGCCACTACCGCGCGCGAGACCGGCGACGGCCTCGAGCTGACCGGTGACCTCACCATCCGCGGCGTCACCAGGTCGATCACCGTCCCGTTCAGCTACGAGGGCTCGGCGACCGACCCGTTCGGCAACCTGCGTGTCGGCTTCGAGGGTTCGGTCACGATCAACCGCAAGGACTACGGCGTCACCTGGAACGCCGCCCTCGAGACCGGTGGTGTACTGGTCGGCGACAAGGTCGTCCTCGAGTTCGAGATCTCGGCGATCAAGGTCACCTGAGAGTCCTTTGATGGCAGCTCCGCGAGAGGAGGGCGCACGATGACGGCAGTCCATGGTCCGAGCCTGCACATCCGCCGGGCGGACGACCGGTTCAAGACCCGGATCTCGTGGTTGGACTCGAAGCACTCCTTCTCCTTCGGCGGCCACTACGACCCGGGCAACACCCACCACGGCCTGCTGCTGGTCAACAACGACGACACCGTCAAGGCCGGCACCGGGTTCGAGACCCACCCGCACCGCGACATGGAGATCGTCACCTGGGTCCTGCAGGGGTCCCTGGTGCACCAGGACTCCACCGGTCACGCCGGGGTGATCTACCCGGGACTGGCGCAGCGGATGAGCGCCGGCACCGGGATCCTGCACTCCGAGAAGAACGACTCGTGGCGCCTGGGCGGCCCGAGCCACCAGGAGCCGGTGCACTTCGTGCAGATGTGGGTCGTACCGGACGAGGCCGGCATCACCCCCGGCTACGAGCAGCTCGAGATCGAGCACGAGCTGCTGGCCGGCGGGCTGGTCCCGGTCGCGTCCGGGATGGACGAGCACGACGGCGCGTCCGCGATCCGGATCAAGAACCGGTACGCGGCGCTGTATGCCGCGCGGCTGGCGCCGGGCCGCAGCGTCGAGCTGCCGCAGGCGCCGTACCTGCACCTGTTCGTGCCGCGCGGCTCGGTGACCCTGGAGGGCGCGGGGCCGCTGGCGGCCGGCGACGCGGTGCGCTTCACCGCGACCGGGGGCCAGCGGGTGACCGCGACCGAACCGGCCGAGATCCTCGTCTGGGAGATGCACGCGACGATCGCGGCCTGAGCCCGATCTGAGCCCTCGACAAGGCCCCGCCCCTGCCCCAGGGCGGGGCCTTCCCTAGGTCACCGACCATGCTGTAGGCACCGAGTCGGAAGAAGGGCGGTCACGTGCGCGTCGTATCGGAGTCCGAGCTCGCAGCCGTGCTCTCTGGCGTCGTGGCCAACCCCAGGGTCGTCGCCAGCGGCAACTTCGCCGCGCCCCGGCGGGCGTTGGCCCTGCTGGACGCGGCCGTCGCCGAGTACCGGCTGTTCGTCCTCAACGCCCAGCCCGGCATCCCGGTGCGCGAGGGCGTGACGCTCGAGACGCCGTTCGTCGGTCCGGGCATGCGTGGCCAGCCCTCGCTGCGCTACTTCCCGTCCCGGCTGTCGCTCGTGCCCTACCTGCTCAAGCAGCAACTGCCACCGGACATCGTGCTGCTGCACACCTGCCCACCGATCGGCGGCGCGCTCTCGCTCGGCACCGAGGTGAACATCCTGCCGGCGGCCATCGAGTCCGCCCGGGCCCGCGGCGGGCTGGTCATCGCGCAGATCAATCCCCGGATGCCCTACACCTACGGCGACGCCGTGCTGGCCAGCGACGCGATCGACCTCGCGATCGAGGTCGACGAGCCGCTCGCCTCGCCGGTCCCCCGCCCGATCGGCGACCTCGCGCGCGAGATCGGCGAGCGGGTCGCCGGGCTGGTCAGCGACGGCGCGACGATGCAGCTGGGCATCGGTGCGGTGCCGGACGCCGTGCTGGCCACGCTGACCGGCCGGCGCGGCCTCGGCGTGTGGTCGGAGATGTTCAGCGACGGTGTGCTCGCCCTGGAACGGGCCGGCGCCCTCGACGACGGCAACCCGGTGACCGCTTCGTTCGTGTTCGGCTCCGCGGAGCTCTACGCCTGGGTCGACCGCAACCCGCGGGTCCGGCTGCTGCGCACCGAGAAGACCAACGACCCCGGGCTCATCGCCAGGCAGCGCTGCCTGATCTCGGTCAACAGCGCGCTGCAGGTCGACCTGTACGCCCAGGCCAACGCCAGCCGGGTAGGCGGCCTCATCTACTCCGGGTTCGGCGGCCAGACCGACTTCGTGGTCGGCGCGCTGCACTCACCGGGTGGCCGGGCGATCATCGCCCTGCCCTCCTGGCACCCCAAGGCCGGCGTGTCCACCGTCGTGCCCCGGCTGACCGGCCCGGTCACCTCGTTCCAGCACAGCTACATCGTCAGCGAGCGGGGCGAGGCCACCATCTGGGGCCGCGACGCCGGGGACCAGGCGCAGCAGATCGTCGACCGGGTCGCCCACCCGCAGTGCCGCGACGAGCTGCGCGAGGCCGGCCGCCTGCTCGGGTTCGACCTGTGCTGACCGGCCCTCAGGTGGCGAGCAGGTAGATGCCGACGGCGACGCCGAGCGTCACGACGGCGCCACGCAGCACGTTCTCCGGCAGCCGCCTGGCCACCCGCATGCCGAGGTAGCCGCCGGCCAGCGTGGTCGGGGCGATCAGCGCGACGGCGACCCAGTCCACCGGCGCGCGCAGCGCGAAGATCACCACGGTGACGGAGGCGATCAGCAGCGACAGCAGACCCTTGAGCGCGTTGAGCCGGACAAGGCCGTCGTGGGCACACAGCGAGAGGATGGCGATCAGCGCGACGCCCAGCGCGCCGCCGAAGTAGCCGCCGTACACGGCCGCCAGGAAGACGGCCGGCAGCAGCATCTTGCGGTCCGGCGCGCCCGGGTGCGGCTCGCCGATCCAGCGGCGCAGCCGCGGCTGCAGCGCCAGCAGGGCGCTGGCCAGCAGGACAAGCCCGGCGACGACCGCGTCGAACACTGTTGCGGGCAGCACCAGCAGCAGCGCGCAGCCGACCGCCGACCCGGTCACCGCGGCCGCCGCCGTCCGCACGATCCGGGAGCGCTGGCCGTTCAGGTCCTCCCGCGCGCTCGCGACGATCCCGAGGTAACCGGGCCATTGCGCGACCGAGTTGGTGACGTTGGCGGCGAGCGGGTTGAAGCCGACCGCGAGCAGCGCCGGGAACACCAGCAGGGAACCTCCGCCGGCTACGGCGTTGACGGCCCCGGCCAGCAGACCGGCCACCAGCAGGAAGGCGAGCGCCCCCGGCGAGGCGTCAGCCATGCCGGGCGAGGCCCGCCGGCACGCCGACCGCGCTGCTCAAGTCCGACCTCCGGGCCATTGATCGCGAGGGTCCGACCGCTCGGACCCTCGCGATCAACGTAGCAGCCAGCGGCTACTGGGTGATGTCGATCGTGGCCGTATCGGTCTCGGAGCCGCACGGGCCGTTCGGGGCGCAGCCGGAGATGTACGCCTCGGCCACTGCGGTCCCCTTCCGGAAGGCCTTGCCCGACTGAGCCGTCACCAGCATGAGCAACGTCTGCCGCTGCGGGCCGCAGGCCACCTGCGTCGAGGTGCCGCCGCTGGCGACCTCACTGCCGACCCGCTGGGTGATGCCCAGGTTCACGTACGCGTAGCTCGCTCCCGCGCAGGTGACCTCGACCCGGGCTTCGACGGCGGCGCCCCTGGCCACGACCGTGGCGGTCGGTTGGATCTGCACGTCGAGCAGCAGCGGGGGCGAGAAGAACCCGACGGCGGGCGATGCCGGCACGAAGATCGCCAACACCGTTCCCAGCGCCAGAGCCGCCGCGGTGATGGCAAAGGCTCGAGGTTTCATTCGGACGTTCCCTTCTCAGGTGGTTCGGACGCGATGGCCGCCAGCGGTGGCACTGAGGGCCGGACAATAGGGGCCGTCAGCACACCGGCGAGGGCGGCCGCGGTGAGTGGAATCACCGGCAGATGCCAGATGAAATCGAAGGCGCTGTGCACCGCGAGCGCGATCAGCGCGGCGGCGACGCCGATCCAGGCCGCCTTCGAGGGCGCGTTTGCGCGACCGCGCCGCACCGTCGAAGCCAGCGCGCCGAGCAGCACGATCAGCAGCGCGGCACCGATCGCCCCGAGTTCGAGCGTCACCTGCAGGTATTCGTTGTGCACGTAGCGCTGGACCCGAAGCTCGCCGTTGGCGCCGGTCCAGCGCAGCACGGTGGCGTCCGGTCCGGCCCCGACTCCGGTCAGCGGGCTGTCGGCGATCAGCCGCAGGGCCACGGCCGTCGCGCCCGACCGGTCCCCGGAGGCGAGGTTGAACCGCGCGGTGCCGACCTGGTGCACCGCCTCGGACACCGGCGCCGGCGTTGCGCCGGCCGCGGCCAGCCCGCCGGCGACGGCGGCCAGCAGCGCGGTGCCGGCGAGCGCCGACGCGGCCATCGCCCGACCCGGCATCCGGCTCACCAGCCAGGCCAGCCCCAGCCCCGCGGCAAGCGCCGCCAGCGCGGCCACGGTCGGGGCCGGGCCGGGTGTCGCCGTCTCGGGCAGCACCGGCAGCAGCCCGGCCATCGCCACGACCGCTCCGGCAATGGGTCCGGCCACGGCACGCAGCGTCGCCGCGGCCCCGGCAAGCACCGTGAGCAGCAGCAACCCGACCAGCAGGCCGGCGGCGCCGGCCCTGCTCAACGTCGCGCCGGCGCCGATCAGCAGGCCGGTCGCGACCAACACCAGGGCCACCGAACGGGGCCGGGCGGCCAGCAGCGCCAGCGCGACGAGCGCGAGCGGCACCAGCAGGGCCGCGTTGGCGTTCGCGTAGGTCAACATCCCGGCCGCTCGCCACAGACCCTGGTCCGGCAGCGCCAACGGTCCCAGGTGCCACACCACCCCGGCCCAGCCGGCCGCCGCCGCGATCGTCCCGACCGCCAGCAGCCCGGCCAGCAGCAGTTCCCGCTCGTTGCGGTCCAGCCGGTGGCACACCAGCAGAACCGCGCAGATGCCGCCGAGCAGCAGGACCCGCGGCACCTCGTCGACCGCTTCCCCGCGGGCCACACCCAGCAGCAGCGCCCCGCCGGCGAACGCCCCGGCCGCGAGCACCGGACCCCGCCGCAGCTCCGCCCTCGATGGGGGCCACGGCACCAGCGCCGCGACCAGCGCCGCAACGAGGAAGGCCGCCACCACCGTGCGACCGGCGGGATGGAAGCCACCCTGAGCGGCGGCACCGGCCGACACCGCGGCCAGTAACAGCAGCCGAGCGGCCGAACCCCCGAGCTGAGACCCGCGCACGCCGGTGAGCTCGGTCGCAGGCATGCGCAAATAAGACGACCCGGCCGCCATCGTTCCCCCCAGCTAACTACAACAAACGGCTGCGCTCGTTTACGAGCCGCTTAGGCCAGTCGACGATCCCCCAATCACAAACCAATGTGCCGCAGAAGCTACGCGCCGCCGCGAGGCGGTGTCAACGCCCTTTTCCGGCAATCGCTGAATCGATACGAGTACCGTACCGCCGGTCGCGGTTGTTTGGTGACTCGCTCCTGGTCAACTGGCCGTTTGATCGGCTGCGGCACCGGCGAGGCCGGCGGTCGGTGTGAGCAGCCCGGCGACGGCGCGCAGCGGGCGGGCGCTTGCGAGGTGGTCGAGCGCTATCCCGTGCCACCCACGGTCCCGCAGCATCGCCAGCACCAGGGGCAGCCGAAGGACCCGGCCGCCCGCGGTCGGGTAGCTGTCGGCCAGGTCGACCTCGTCGAGCTCGTTGGCCGCGCGCACGACCGCGACCAGCACGCGCTCCGCCTCCGTGGTCGCGGGCACCTGCTCTTCGTACTTCGGCTCTACCGTGCGGCCGTCGCCCTCGACCGAGGCCGCCCCGTGGTGGACCCGGAACCGGTCCGGGCAGCGCACCGAGTGGTGGTCGTACATGCGGCCGAGGAAGTGCGTGCGAAGCTGCGACGGCGTCAGCGGACGTTCGGCGTGGACGTGGGCGACCAGCTCGCCGCCCGGCTGCGCCCAGACCTTCGCCGAGCCGACCGCGTGGTGACCTAGCAGCACCCGCTCCACCTCGTCGAGGTCGACGAGCTCGGAACCGGTGGCCACGGTGCGCTCGGCCCGCTCCGGCGGCGCCCAGCCGATCATCCGGACGACGTCGCTGACCCGCAGGTCGGCGCCCGGCTCCTGGTGGGCCGCCAGCACCGCCTCGTAGCCGCGCAGGAACCGCTGCAGGTCCTCGGCGCTCATGACCGAGGAGGCCGCGTTGAACGTGACGACCGCCGCGTCCTGCCACTCGGTGATGCGGAACGAGAGATCGGCGCCGGAGTGTGCCCAGTCCAGTGGCGGCGGGTTCCAGCTGAACTGCCCGCGGCGGGCATGGCAGCGCCGCGACGGCTGGCTGACGAAGTTGAGCTCGGTTCCGGTGCCCACCGGCCGGCCCCGCCGGAAGCCCTCGACGGCGACCAGCTCGACGAGCTCGTCATAGGGAACGTGGGAGTGGCTCCTGGCCTGCTCCAGCGCAGTGGTGGCGCGCCGCAGCAGAGCCGTGAACGAGGGGTCGTCGTGGCAGCCCACGGTCAGCAGTGTCGGCGTGAACAGGCACGTCATCGCCTCCTTGAACGGACCGGACTCGCGGTTGCCGGTCAACGCCATGAGCGAGACGGTCTGGTGTCGCGTGTAGGCGGCCAGCAGCAGGGTGTAGGCGGCCAGGTGGATCAGCGACGGCCAGACCCGGTGCTCGGTGGCCAGGTGCCGGCAGGTGGCCAGCAGCTCCGGCGAGGTGAGCGTCGCGCCGTTCGCGGCCGGCCCGTCGCGGTGGCGCCGGACGGCGCCGAACGGGTCAGCGGGCAAGGTGGCGATCTCGTCCCGCCAGTACCGCAGCGACCGCTCCCGCTGCTCGCCGGTCTGCGAGGCCTCGAACCTGGCCAGGTCGAGCGGCTGGTGCCGGACCGGCTCGAACGCGGCCGGCCGGCTGCTGGCGCCGAGGGCCTTGATCTCCCGCTCGAGCCTGTCGACCGACCACGCGTCGAAGGCGAGGTGGTTCAGGACCAGGACGAGCTGCCTGGCCGCCCCGCCCGTGGTGATCACGCACGCCCGGACCGGCCACTCCCCGGCCAGGTCGAACTCGGTGACCACCAGCCTGTCCATGACCTCGGCCGGGGTCGGCGTGCCGTCGCGCTCGGTCGTCACCACCAGCACCGGCAGCGCCGCCGGCGGGTTCACCCGCTGCTGCGGGTCCAGGCCGCCGTCGAGGTGGAACGTGGTGCGCAGCGATTCGTGCCGGCGGACGAGGTAGCTCAGCACGGACCGGATCCGAGCCACCGGCAGCCCGTCGGGCAGCTTGAACTTGAGCACGATGTGCGTCTCGTGCCTGGCCTCCGGCGGCAGCTGGTGGTGCCGAAGCCAGATATAGCGCTGGCCCCAGCACAGGTTCGCGCTCTTCACGGTGGACAGCTCGGCCTCCAGTGAGTGGAACGGATCGCGGCAACCGGTTAATAGTGATTGCCCGGCCGGGATACCGACAATGGCAGGTTGTGGCCAGGCATAACGTGACATCGCTGGCCGGTGCCTTCGGCGCGGCCGAGTATTGACACCCGCCGCACTTTGGGCGAGCCTCGATATGCCAATTCCGGCTCGACCTGGGCGCGGTGAGCAATTTGGATATACCCAGCAAGCTCCAGGAAATCCTGCGGTCGCACCTGCCTTATGCGGATTCCGGTGACCTCGCCGAGTCGGACGACCTCGCGAGCCTCGGCCTTGACTCCGTGGGCATGGTGCGTCTCCTTGGCGCGATCGAGGAGAGCTACGACGTCGAGCTTCCGGACGAAATTCTCAACGAGGAGACGTTCGCCACCGCCGGTTCGCTGTGGCGGGCACTCTCTGCACTGTTGGACTCGAGCGACCTGGCGAGGACCGCGGATGTTGACGCGAATTGACGACCTGCTCCAGTGCGGTGACCCCAACCGCCCGGCCGTGACGTTCAAGGACGAGACGCTCAGCTACGAACAGTTGCGCGCCGAGGTCGACCGGGTCGCAGCCGGGCTGCACCGGCTCGGCCTGCAGCGCGGCGAACGCGTCGTCGTCTACCTGGAGAAGCGGATCGAGACGGTCGTCGCGCTGTTCGCGGTCTCGGCCGCCGGCGGCGTCGTCGTGCCGGTCAACCCGCTGTTCAAGGCGCGGCAGGTGGGCTACGTCGTCAACGACTGCGCGGCGCGGATGATCATCACCACCCGCGAGCGGTACCGCACGCTGCGCTCGGAGCTCGGCTCGACCGAGTCGCTGCGGCACGTCGTGGTGGTCGGCAGCCGGGGCGGCTTCGAGTCCCGCCCGGCATCGCCGCGCCACGAGCTCATCACCTGGTGGCAGCTGTGCGAGCTGTCCACCTCCCAAGCGACCGGCGGCAAGAAGATCATCGACGCCGACGTCGTGGCGATTCTGTACACCTCGGGCAGCACCGGCAGCCCCAAGGGCGTCGTGCTCTCGCACCGCAACGTGATCGCGGGCGCCCAGAGCGTCGCCACCTACCTCGAGCACACCAGCGACGACGTGATCCTCGCGGTCCTGCCGCTGAGCTTCGACGCCGGCTTCAGCCAGCTGACCACGGCGTTCGTCGCCGGCGCCCACGTCGTGCTGGAGAACTACCTGCTGCCAGGCGAGGTCGTGCGGCTGTGTGCCCGCCACCAGATCACCGGGCTGACCTGCATGCCGGCGTTGTGGCTGCAGCTCGCGGCGCAGATGTGGACGCCAGAGGCCACCAAGCACATGCGGTACTTCGCCAACACCGGCGGCCGCATGCCCAAGACCGTCCTGTCCCGGCTGCGCAGCCTGTTCTCCTCGGCCAAGCCGTTCCTGATGTACGGCCTCACCGAGGCGTTCCGCTCCACCTGCCTGGACCCGAACGAGGTCGACAACCGCCCGGACTCGATCGGCAAGGCGATCCCGAACGCCGAGGTCCTCGTCGTGCGGCCGGACGGCACGGAATGCGTCCCCGGCGAGGAGGGCGAGATCGTCCACCGCGGCGCGCTGGTCGCCCTTGGCTACTGGAACGACCCGGAGCGGACCGCCGAACGGTTCCGCCCCGTCGTGCCGAGCGGGGACGGGCGGCGGACCGAGATCGCGGTGTGGTCCGGCGACATCGCCTACCGCGACACCGAGGGCTTCATCTACTTCATCGGCCGCACCGACGACATGATCAAGACCTGCGGCTACCGGGTGAGCCCCACCGAGATCGAGGAGGTCGCCTACGCGACCGGCCTGATCGGTGAGGCGGTGGCCTTCGGCGCCCCGGACGACCGGCTCGGCCAGCACGTTGTGCTCGCGGTCACCGGCCCCGATGGCGGCGGGTGCGACACCGAGACGCTGCTCAAGGCGCTGGAGAACGACCTGCCGACCTACATGGTCCCGCACCGGGTGGTCGTGTGCTCGGAGCTGCCGCGGTCCGGCAACGGCAAGTTCGACCGGGTCCGGCTGCGGCGGCTCGTGACCGGCTGACGCGGCTCTCGTCGAGCCGCTACCCGGGTCGCGACGGCAGGGCGGCGAGCAGGCGGCTCAGGATGTTCCAGGACTCCTCGTCGTCGCGGTTGCCGGTGTGGCGGCGGCGGAAGCTTGACCCCGGTCGCCTCGGCGTAGGCGTCCAGAAGCGATCCGTCGCCGGCGTCGAGGCCCCACAGGTCCCGTTCGGGCGGCGCCACCAGGCGGTGTCCCAGTCGATGAGCAGCCAACCCGCCGGGGTCCGCATGGTGTTGCCCGGATGCGGCTCGCCATGGGTGAGAACCCGTCGCGCCGGGTCTCGGTTTGCCTGCTCCCCGCCCGGCTCTTACCTGGTGCAGAAGGTCTGACGGGCTCAGGCCGGCCTGGTCGCCCGCACGTACCGGGTGAACGGCTGGAGATCGCCGGCCTGGACATCGACGAAACCGAGCTCACGGCAAAGCGCCGCCAGCTCGTATGCGGGGCTGCGGGACATCCCGTAGCCGGCGGCGACGTCCACCAGGTGCCGGCCGTGGCGCGCCCGGGGTGACCGGAAGTCGGCGAGCAGGGCGGTGCCGCCCGGCCGCAGCACCCGCAATACCTCTCGCAGCGCCTGCGGCTGCAGGTCATCGGGGAGGTGGTGCAGCAGGAAGCTGGTCACCACCCGGTCCATCGACGCGTCCGGCGTCTGCAGCGCTTCGGCGAACCCGACCTCGAACGAGCAGTTGGCGCCGGCCCTCGACCGGCGGGCATAGTGGATCATCGGCGGCGAGGCGTCGATGCCGAGGACCGTGCCGGTCGGGGCCACCGCGGCGGCCACCAGCCCGGTCAGGAAGCCGGTGCCGCAGCCGACGTCCAGCACCCGGTCACCGGGCCCGGCGCCGGACAGCCGCACCAGCTGGCCGAACACCCGCCGCCGGCGACCGGCAAATACGATCACGCTCATCAGCTCGTAGGTCCTCGCCCTGCCCGTCGTCAGCCCCCGCGTGCTCGAAAGAGGCGTGCCGTGCAGGAAGTGCCCGAGGCCCATCCGGCGCTCCTAACCTGGTCACCACCAATGCCCGTAACATAGTGATCAATAAGTTGAGCCGCACAGTGGGCCTGAGACGGGCCTGAGGCGGGCCTGAGACGGAGGCCGCGCCGGCGGCGCCATGACCCCTTCGGAGCCCGGCCGACTGCCATGAAGTTCTACGCGCTGCCCACCCACAGTCCACGACGGACACCGCCCACTACAACCTGACCGCACGGGAGTTCTGCGGCTAACCAGGTGGCCGGTTAGATCAATGGTCGTGGCCACATGGTCCGGGGGTGGCGAACGGAAGGTCTGGGTAGCCGGAGATGTCGTAGCCGAACAGCGAGCCATCGGCCGCCGCCGTCAGCACCGCCATCGTCGGAATCCGGAACAGGTTCTCGAGCTGGCCGTTGCTCTTCTGCCCGACCGAACGCACCTCGTAGAAGATTGCGCCCCTGGTCGGCGTCTCGATCACGGGCACCTCACCGGCCGGCGCCGTTCCACCCATCAGCATCCGGCTCAGGGCCGCATTGGTGATATCGATGAGCGGGTAGTGCGCGATGTTGGCCAGGCCGTAGCGGTCAAGGGCGTCCACGCTCACCATCGCCATCTGCCGGTTGGTGAGCCACTGCTCGGCCGTCATCCTGGACGGGGCGATCGAGCGCCCGCCGATCTCGAACTGGTTGAGCTCGTTGGTGCCGTTGACCACCGGCGCCTGGCCCATGTGGTGCAGGTCGAGTGCGAGCTGCGGGCGAACGTCTCGCCACAGCCGCCAGAACGCCACCGACTCCGGCTGGGCGAAGTTCTCCCAGTCCCGGTTCAGGTCGATCCGGTTGGGGGTGGTGCTCTGCCGGATGTTGGCCTCGGCGCCGTCCGGGTTGTACATCGGGATGATGACGACGGTCAGCCGCTCGCGGATGAGCCGGGCCGCCGGAGCGCCACTGGCGAGGTAGTCGAGGATCTGCAGCGCCGCCTCGGTGCTGTGCAGCTCGTTGCCGTGGATGCGCGAATGCACCCAGAAGGTGGTCGGACCGGTGCCGATCGTCGCGTAGAACAGTTCGCGCCCCTCGCCGGACTGCCCGGCCGAGGCGACGCTGACCAGCCCGTTGCTGGTGCGCTCGATCCGGGCCAGCTCCTGCACCACGTCCGCGTAGTTGGCGACGCTGGAGAGGCTGATGTTCTGCTCGGGTTGGATGCACGGCCCACCCGGCAGGTGGGCCGGGCTCGCGGCGGCCGAACCGGTCACGCTAAGCGTGGTGGCCAACAGGGCGACGGCGGCGAGCGCGGTGAGAGTGCCACGCATGGCAGCTCCTTCCAGCCGGTAGGAGGCGCGCGAACCTGTGCATCGTTGCCGACCCGCGCCGCTGCGGGCAAG
>DASSUA010000205.1:0-2908 GCA_035707525.1 Pseudonocardiaceae bacterium | reverse complement strand
GGCGTTGGCCTCGTCGGGCAGGTGGCCGGCCATCACCGACGGGCTGCGGGCCTGGATCTCGCCGGTCACGCCGGTGGCGAGGACCTCGCCGCTGTCGAGGTCAGGGTCTCGAGGTCCATCAGCATGGTGCGGCTGGCGTTGGTGACATCGGTGACGTGCACGCCGCCGTCGCGACCGCCCGTGAGGTTCCAGATGAGCCAGGTGTCGGTGTTGCCGAACAGGGCATCGCCCCGGCGCGCCGCGTCGCGCACGCCGTCGACGTTCTCCAGCAGCCACTGGATCTTGCCGCCGGAGAAGTAGGTCGCGGGCGGCAGGCCGGCCTTGCGGCGGATGACGTCACCGCGGCCGTCGCGGTCGAGCGCGGCGGCGATCCGGTCGGTGCGGGTGTCCTGCCAGACGATCGCATTGTGCAGCGGGCGGCCGGTGCGGCGGTCCCACACGACGGTGGTCTCGCGCTGGTTGGTGACGCCGATCGCGCACAGGTCCGAGGCGGACAGCCCGGTCTTGTTGAGCGCGCTCTGCACGACCGCCGAGGTGCGCTCCCAGATCTCCACCGGGTTGTGCTCGACCCAGCCGGCCCGCGGCAGGATCTGCTCGTGTTCGAGCTGGTGGCGACCCACTTCGGCGCCGGCATGGTCGAAGATCATGAACCGGGTGCTGGTGGTGCCCTGGTCGACCGCGGCGACGAAGTCAGCCATCGTGTCCTTCCGGCCGGGCGGCTTGGCGGAGGCGGACGGGAATCGAACCCGCCGGCGACGGATGCCGCCGCCCACCGGTTTTGAAGACCGGGCCGGTCACCAGACCGAATACGCCTCCACGGGCCAGCTTAAACACGGCATTGGCGGCGGTTGTTCGGCCCCACGCCGGCCCCGTACTGACCGCCTGTGCCAGGTCGACACACAGCGGACGCAAGCCCGGCCGGGCCATGGACTTGATACCCTCCCTACCAACGAACCGAGTGGGGTCTCGGGTTCGTGCCGTGGCGAGGGGCGTTACGGCGCCGGATGTCAGGCAGGCCCCTGGCGTCCATGGATGCACTGCCCGCAGGCTGGCCGGAACTCCTCGCCGGGGCGTTGGCCTGAACGCCGTGGCGGTGGGAGCTCACGGTGCACTGGGGTCTGACGGTCGGTTGGGAAACTGTCGCGGTTCTGGCCGCCTTGTTCGGCGTCTACGTCCTCTACCTACTGCTGATGGCGGCGTTCCTCGCCGTGTGCGGCGTACCGCGCGCCGAGATTGCCAAGTGGGCGGTGAAGCAGGCCGGCCGCCAGCGCCTTACCGATCTCGTCCGTGCTGCGCGCGGCTTGCCGAGAGGCGGTGGCCCACCCTAGATCGTTGACCGGTATTTCGGTGCTGGTGGCGACACGTGAAGTAGGTGCGTGATCTTGTGGATGTTCGGCGTTGGGTGCGGCTTTTCCGGGCGGACGCGGTTGTCGTGTTGCTGGACCCATTGATCGTTGTTTCGGTGCCGTGAGCCGCGCAGCGCGGTTGACGGCACCAAAACGACGATCATGAACCGTCGACCGGCGCCCGCTACCCCGACGAGATCACCGAAGGTGACAGTTTCCCTCGGAAAGGTCACACCGCGTGGCCCTTCCGGAAGACCGGTGCCGTGTCCGGCCGCCGGGGGTCGTCGCCGTTACCGATCGTGAGGGTGGTGGCTACGACCACCGACCAGCGACGAATTCCCGGTCAACGATCTAGATCGCCGGGACGCCCACCGGGAACGTGCATGCCTCCACGGGCGAGCGAATCCGGTGCGGTACTGTCCATGAGCGTCGAGGGCATCCAGCGCCGGCAACCGAGCCGGCTTCGTTCTTGACCGTCGTCGCACCTGTAGGGGAGCTTCATGACCCGGGCACAGGCGAGCATCAGACACGAGCATGGCCAGTTCGCCAGGGCGCGAGCCGTGGCCGAGATCGAAGAGGGCATCCAGCGCGATCGCGCGATGCACACGGTCGCCAGTCACGCGCTCGACGCCGAGGACTGCCGGCAGCTGCTCGCGATGCTGGGCCTGGACGCCTCGACGGCGTTCCCGGCCGAGCCACCGGCCCGCCGGCCGCTCGGCTGAGCTGCTGCCGGTACCGCGACCGAACCTTCGGCGGCGGCCGGTCAGTGGCCGGCACCGACCTGCTCGCGCCGTGCCCGTTCCGGTTCCGGTTCCCGTGCCACTACCGCGTGCCGGATCGTCGTGAACAGCCACAGCAGCACGACGAGCCCGACCAACCACGCGAGCAGCATGGCGCTGCCGGTGATCAGTACGAGCAGGGTCAGGACGAACGCGACCGCGCCGTGGATCCCGAACACGCTTGCCCAGCGGGGTGAGTGCTGGCCGGGGATGATCGCGTTCCCGCCGGCCGCGCACGCGGTGACGCCCAGGATGAACACGACCACGGACAGCATCCGCGGCGCCGACACCAGGGGAAGGTCAAGGCCGGCCCGGAACGCCCAGTACAGGGCGACAGCGGCGGCGACGGCCCCGGTTGCGGCGGCGTCATGCCAAGTCAGTCTCATCTCGGTCACTTCCTTCCACGCTCAGGCTCGCCCCCTCACCTCCTTGTCAGCAGGGCCCTAGGTCGTCCCGGACCGGGCCCAACGTCGCCGGCACGGCAGTTCGCCGGACCGTGAGCTGGTGGGAGACTGCGAGCGTGGGCGAGGCGGATCCGCGGCGGGCGGTGCCGCGCACGGACGCGGTGCTCGGCGATCCGGCGATCGCCGACGCGCAGCGACGGCTCGGGCGAGGCGTGGTGAAGCGGGCGGTCACGGTCGCGCAGCAACGGGTGCGAGCGGGCGAGCTCGACCCGGCCGACCTGGTCGGGGCGGTGCTCGCGGCGCTGCCGGCGACGGCGTGCGGGCTGCGGCCGGTGCTCAACGCGACCGGCGTGCTGCTGCACACGAACCTCGGCCGGGC
>DASSUA010000204.1:0-2003 GCA_035707525.1 Pseudonocardiaceae bacterium | reverse complement strand
GCCGGTACCGCCGTCTACACCCAGCTGCCGGCCGATCCGCCGCCGGCCCTGCTGTGGGGCGCCCTGGTGCTGCGCGGCATGGGCCTCGGGTTGGCCGTGACGCCGCTGCTGGCGGCGGTGTTCCAGGGCGGGTTGCGGCAGGACGCGATTCCCCGGGCGTCGGCAATGGTGAACATCCTGCAGCGGGTGGGCGGCTCGCTCGGCGCGGCGTTGTTCGCCGTCGTGCTGCACAACCGGCTCGGCAGCGAGCCGCCGGAGGCCTTCGCCACCGCCTTCTGGTGGGTCACCGGCGTCACGGTGGCGGCGCTGCTGCTGTCGACGCTGCTGCCGCGCCGCGCGGCGCCCGATCGGACGGGAGCACCGCAATGACCGCACCAGGCACGCTCGGCGATGGCATCGTGGAATCCACCGCGACCCCCGATGCCGCGATTCCGCTGGTGGTGGAGCCGGCCGGCCCCGCACCGGAGCTGGTCGCCTGGGCCACGGCGCACCGGCAACCCCTGCGCCAGCGGCTGCTGCGGCACGGCGCGGTGCTGCTGCGCGGGTTCGCCGGCGTCACCGCCGAGTCGTTCGAAGCCGCGGTGCGGGCCGCCTGCGGGGAGCCGCTGGACTACGTCGAACGCTCCTCACCGCGGCACTCGGTGCACCGCAACGTCTACACCTCGACCGATCACCCCGCCCGCGAGCGCATTTATCTGCACAACGAGCAGTCCTACAACCTGCGGTGGCCGTTGCGGATCTGCTTCTGCTGCCTGGTGCCCGCCCGCGGCGGCGGCAGCACACCGATCGCCGACTGCCGCCGGGTGTACCGGCGGATCCCGCCGGCGATCCGGGACCGCTTCGCGGACCTGGGCTACCTGTACGTGCGCAACTTCGGCTCCGGGGTCGGGCTGAGCTGGCAGGAGGCGTTCCAGACCACGGATCCGCGCGAGGTGGACCGCTACTGTGCCGCGAACGGCATCGAGGCGCAGTGGCTGGCGGCCGGCGTGCTGAGAACCAGTCAGCGCCGTCCCGCGGTCGCCAGGCATCCGCAGACCGGCGAGACCGTCTGGTTCAACCACGCCGTGTTCTTCCACGTGTCCACGCTCGGCGAGGAGAACGCCTCGGTCATGCTCGAGGTGTTCGGCCACGAAGGGTTGCCGAACAACACCTACTACGGCGACGGGTCCGAGATCGAACCCGGCGTGCTCGACCAGCTGCGTGGCGCGTACGAGGCCGAACTGGTCGAGTTCGGCTGGCAACGCGGTGACGTGCTGCTGCTGGACAACATGCTCGTCGCCCACGGCCGCGCGCCCTACGAGCCGCCGCGCCAGGTGGTGGTGGCCATGGCCGAGCCATCGTCAGCCGGCTAGGTCAGCCGGCCAGGTCAGCCGGCCAGGTCACTGCGCACCGCGCCGGTGATCATCGCGGCGACGTCCGGCCGGAAGAAGGCGTCCTCGGCGCCGGGCAGCAGCCGCAACCGGAAGGCCGCCGACGTGTGCTGCTTCCACTGCGCGACCGATTCGGGCAGCACGACCTCGTCGTACTCGCCGACGAACGCCGAGATCGGGCAGTCGACCATCGCGTCCGGTTCGCAGTGGTACCGCTCGACCAGCAGCGAGTCCGCACGGTAGGTCGGCAGCATGAGCTCGGTGAACACGGGATCGGTCCGCAGCGGGCTGTCGGGCCGGACCCGCACCGGGTCGGCGAGGAACTCGGCGTCGGTCAGCCGGTCGTTGGTGACGGCCGGTGGCTTGATGAGGTGCGGTGCCCGCTCGGCCGAGACGAACAGGTGCACCGGCCCCGGCAGCTCGGGCTGGTCCGCGCGCAGCTTCCTGGCCAGCTCGAACGCCACCAGGGAGCCCATGCTGTGACCGAAGAACGCGAACGGCGAGGTCAGCAGCTGCCGCAGTTCGGCCGCGAGCGCGGCGACGAGGTCGTCCATGACCGAGACGGCCGGTTCGGCCAGGCGTGCCTCCCGGCCGGGGGTCTGCACCAGGATCGGCTCGATGTCCTCGGCGAGC
>DASSUA010000203.1:0-7271 GCA_035707525.1 Pseudonocardiaceae bacterium | reverse complement strand
CGGGCACCAGCCCGGCGTTGAGCAGCGCGGCCAGCGCCCGCGCTGTCACCGGCCGCACGCCCGTGCGGCCCGACGCGAGCGTGCGCAGCCGCAGCAGCATCATCGCCCGCACGACCTCGGCCTCGACGAGCGGTCCGGCCCCGGCGGCGTGCGAGCGGATCAGCGAGCGCTGCAGCGCCGCCCGCCGCTCGGCCGGGATGTACGTGGTGGCCAGCGCCCCGAACCCGGTCGAGACCCCGTAGTGCGGCGCTTCGTCGGCGGCGAGCGCATCGATGTGCGCCCGGGCGGTGGCCAGCGCCTCCTCGGCTGCGGTGGTGAGCCGGACCTTGGCGCCGTCGCGGGCCACCGCCCGCACCTGCGCCCGGCGCAGCGGTCCGGGTCCCACCTCGACTTGTTCGGCCATGCCGCCCATCTCAGCACGTCGCCCGCAAACAAGACGGCGGCGGCTGGCGCGGCCGGGACCAACCGCCGCACCAGCCGCCGGATCGAGATCTACTGGCCCTGGATGCCGGCGTCGCGCAGGAAGTCGGCGGCCACGTCGGCCGCGTTCTCCTTGTCGACCTCGACCCTGGCCACGAGCGCGGTCAGCCGCTCGGTGGTGAGCGCGGCCGACACCTTGTTCAGCGCCTCCTTCTGGGCGTCGTTGAGGGCGTCGGACCTGATCAGCGGCAGCACGTTCTGCGCGGGGTACATGCGCTTGGTGTCCTCGAGCGCCTTGAACCCGTTGGAGTCGATCGCCGACGCGGTGGTGAACAGGTTGACCACCTGCACCTTGCCGCTCTTGAGCGCCTCGACGGTGACCGGGCCGCCGGCGTCGGTCGTCTGGATCGACTTGAACGTGCAGCCGTAGATCTCCTTGATCTTGGCCTCCCAGCGCTGCTTCCACTCGCCGGCGGCGCCGAGCACGAACTCACCGCAGCGCGGCGCGAGGTCCTCGACGGTCGACAGGTTGTTCTGCGTCGCCGTCTGCTCGGTCACCACGAGCACGTCCGAGTCCTCGGCCTCGGACATGTCGAGCACCTCGAGCCCGTCGGGCACGGCGGACTGCAGCGCGGTGTAGACCTCGTCCGGCTTGGTCTGGGTCGCCGACTTGTCGAGGTAGGCCAGCAGGTTGCCGCTGTACTCGGGCACGACCGCGAGCGAGGAGTCCTGCAGGCCCTTGACGACGGTCTCCCTGGCCCCGATCCGTAGCTTGGTAGTGACGTTGGCGCCGGCGCCGCGCAGCGCTGCGGCATAGATCTCGGCGAGCAGCACGTTCTCGGTGAAGTCCGCCGAGCCGACGACGACCTCGCCGCCGCCGCCGTTCGTCGCGGTGGTGCCGCCGGACTCGAGCGGGTCGCCACCGCCGCAGCCGGCGAGAACTGCCAAAGTGGCCGCCGCCGTGAGTTTCGCAATCAGCTTGAACTGCATGTCCGTTTCCCTCCGTGTGAGTCGACCGGCCGTTGGTCAGCCGGGCCTGTGAGCCGTCCTCGCCGTCACCCGCAGCCCGCGCGGCACTATCAGCCGCTGCACGCCGGCAAGCAACACGTCAAGCAGCACCGCCAGGGCGGCGACCACCAGGGCCGCGCCGGCAACCTGCGGATAGTCGGTGACCCGTTGCCCGTCGAGCAATGGCCGGCCGAGACCGCCGAGCCCGACGAACGCCGCAACCGTGGTGGTCGCCACCACCTGCAACACCGCGCCGCGCAGGCCACCCAGCAGCAGCGGCATCGCGGTCGGAACCTCGACCTGCCACAGCTGCTGCCACCGGGTCATGCCGACGCCGGCCGAGGCGTCCAGCACGCTGCGGTCCACCGACTGCACGCCGGCGTAGGCGCCGGCCAGGATCGGCGGCACCGCCAGCAGCGCGAGCCCGAACAGCACCGGCCCCGTGCGCAGCACGCCCAGCTGCAGGGACAGCAGCGTGATCACCCCGAGCGTCGGCAGCGCCCGCATCGCGTTGGCGAACCCCACGGCGGCCGTGACCCCGCGGCCGGTGTGCCCGACCGCGAGACCGGCCGGGACAGCCACGAGCGCCGCGCCGGCCAGGGCGACGAGCGTGTACCACAGGTGCTCGCCGATGCGCTGCAGCAGGCCGCCGTCGCCGGTCCAGTTGGCCGCCGTGGTCAGCCAGGCGAAGACGTCGCCGAAGATCATGCCTGGCCCCCGGCCGGAACCCCCGCGGTGCGGGCCTGCCCGGTGCCGTCCTTCTTGGTCCGCCGCGGCTGCCACGGCGTGAGGGCGTTGCGCAGGACCACGAGCAGCGCGTCCACCACGAACGCCAGCACCAGGGTCAGTGCGATGCCGACGATGATCGGTGCGTTGTAGGTGTCCTGGAAGCCCTGCGTGAACAGCTGCCCGAGCCCGCCGACCCCGATCAGGGCGCCGACGCTGACCAGGCTGATGTTGCTCACCGACGCCACCCGCACCCCGGCCGCCAGCACCGGCACCGCCAGCGGCAGCTCGACGGTCAGGAACCGCCGGACCGGCCGGTAGCCCATCGCGGTGGCCGCGGCCAGCACGTGCCCCGGAACCGCGTCGAGCGCGTCGATGACGGGCCGCACCAACAGCGCCGCCGTGTACAGCGCGAGCGCCACCACGACGTTGATCTCGTCCAGGATCCGGGTGCCGAGAATGCCGGGCAGGATCACGAACAGGGCCAGCGACGGCACCGTGTAGAGCACGTTGGCCGAGCCGAGCAGCGCTGCGCGCAGCAGCCGGTAGCGCTGCGCCACCCAGCCGAACGGCACCGCCGCTAGCAGCCCGAGCAGCAGCGGCAGCAACGACAGCCGCACGTGCACAACGAGCAGTTCGAGCACCATCTCCCGGTTGCGCCAGTTGCTCAGGTACCGGGCCAGCTCCTCGATCACGAGCGGCTTCCCGGCAGCCGCCGGTCCCGGTGCGCCCTGGCCACTTCCAGGACCTCCTCGGCCAGCACCCCGCCGACCACGGCGCCGTCGCCGTCGACGACGACACCGAGCCGCGCCGGCGAGGACAGGGCCGCGTCGAGCGCGCCGCGCAACGAACCGCCACGCTGGTGCAGGGAGCCGCCCGGGACCGGTTCCGACCGGCCCGGCGGCAGCCAGCCGCGCGGCTGCCCACCGTCGTCGACGACGAGCCGCCAGCCGTCGTCGGCCTCGACCGCCGACGCTCCGGCCGGCACGGTGTCGAGCGGGTGGATCGTCAGCTCGTTCGCGCGCACGAACGAGAGCCCGCGGTAGCCGCGGTCACGGCCGACGAACGAGGCGACGAAGTCGTCGGCGGGCTCGGTGAGCAGTTGCGCCGGCGGCGCGAACTGGGCGAGCCGGCCGCCCTGGCGCAGCACCGCGACCCGGTCACCGAGCTTGATCGCCTCGTCGATGTCGTGGGTGACGAAGACGATCGTCTTGCCCAGCTCGGACTGCAGCCGCAGCAGCTCGTCCTGCAGGCCCTCGCGCACGACCGGGTCGACCGCCGAGAACGGCTCGTCCATCAGCAGCACGGGCGGGTCGGCGGCCAGCGCGCGGGCCACCCCGACCCGCTGCTGCTGCCCGCCGGACAGCTGCGCCGGGTAACGCTCGCCCATGGACCTGGGCAGCCCGACCAGCTCGAGCAGCTCGGCCGCCCGGTCCCGGGCCCGGCCGCGCCGCCAACCGAGCAACCGCGGCACGGTGGCCACGTTGTCGAGCACCGTGCGGTGCGGGAACAACCCGGCCTGCTGGATGACGTACCCGATGCCGCGGCGCAACCGGGCCGGTGGCCGCGACCGGACGTCCTCGCCGTCGACCAGGATCGTCCCCGAGGTGGGGTCGACCATGCGGTTGATCATCCGGAGCGAGGTGGTCTTCCCGCAGCCGGATGGCCCGACGAGCACGGTGATCCGGCCGTTCTCGGCGACCAGGTCGAGGCCGTCGACCGCGACCGTGCCGTCCGCGAACCGCTTGGTGACACCCCGGAACTCGATCACGCCGGGACCCTCCGGTCACGGGCGGCCCCTCGCCGGCCGCCACGCGTGACGCGACCCTAACGTGCCCCTCCGACAGTGGCGACCGGCAGGGCGACGGCTCCTGGTCGCGGCCAGCTCGCAGGAACGCGGCCCCGCCGGCAACCGGTCGCGAACGGTTGGGCGAACGGTTAGGCGAACGGTTGGGTGATGTACCCGCCCGGGTCGCGGAAATAGTCGGTGCGTAGGCGTATGGTCCGCCTTCATGACCGTGAAAGACAGCTACCAGCCAGGCACACCCTGCTGGATCGACATCGGCAGCCCAGATCCGGACACCACGGCCAACTTCTACAGCCAGCTGTTCGGCTGGCAGGTCGACGAACCGGACCCCGACCCCAGCTACGGCGGCTACCGGATGGCCAGGATCAATGGCCGGTCGGTCGCCGGAATCGGCCCCGCGCAGGCCGAGGGCACCCCATGGTGGACGACCTACGTCAGCGTCGACGACGCCGACCACACCGCCAAGCTCGTGCGCGAGGCGGGCGGCCAGGTGGTCGCCGAGCCGTTCGACGTCGGCCCGTTCGGCCGGATGGCCGTGTTCGCTGACCCGGGTGGCGCGCCGATCTCAGTGTGGCAGCCGCGCGAGCACATCGGCGCCGAGACCGTCGGCGAGCACGGCACCCTGTCCTGGAACGAGCTGCACACTCGTGACGTGCAGCGGGCCAAGGACTTCTACCGCAAGGTCTTCGGCTGGCACGGCGCCGACGTGGACATGGGCCTCGGCTTCGTCTACACGGTCCTCAAGCAGACCGAGGACGCCGAGGACACGGGCGTCGCGGGCATCATGCCGATGGGCGAGGACCAGGGCGACCGCCAGCACCTGGAATCCGACCTGGCCAGGATCGGCGGCCTGCTGCCGGAGCACTGGAAGGTGTACTTCTCAGTCGACGACTGTGACGCGACGGCCGCCAAGGCCACCGAACTCGGCACGACCGTGATCATGCCGCCGAGCACGATGGAGGGTGTCGGCCGGATGGCCGCGCTGGCCGGGCCGCACGGCGAGGAGATCATGATCATCGCCTCCGCGCCACAGGCGCAGGGCGAGGGCTGAGCACACCGAACGCGTTGGACGTCCCGCGGCATCACCCGGTGCCCGGGACGTCCAACGCACCCTGGGCCAGCACGTCCCGGAGCTCCCGCGGCGGCAGCGGGCGGGAGAACAGGAAGCCCTGGTAGGCATCGACCTCGAGGCCGCGCAGGACGTTGAACTGGGCCGCCGTCTCGACGCCCTCCGCCACGCACTGCCGGTCCATCGCCTTGGCCATGTCCACCACCGCCCGGGCGACCGCCAGGTCGAGCGGGTCGGAGCCGACCCCCGCGACGAACTGCCGGTCGACCTTGATGATTTGCGCGGGTAGCTCGCGCAGCCTCGCCAGCGACGAGTACCCGGTGCCGAAGTCGTCGACGGCGAACCTCATCCCGCGGTCGACCAGCTCGGCCATCGCCATTCGAGCTCTCGACGGCAGGTCGACCAGGGCGGTCTCGACGAGCTCGAGCACTACCTGGTCCCAGTCGATGCCGCTGTCGGTGACCGCAGCCGACACCGCGTCGACGAAGTCGACGTCGCCGGGCACCAGCCCGGCCAGGTTCACGGCGACCGAGACCCGGCGCGTGCCCAGCTTCGACCAGCTCGCCGCCTCCCGCAGCGCCGCGCGCAGCACCCACGTGTCCAGCTCGCGCAGCAGGTCACCCTGCTCGGCGACGGGCAGGAACACCTCCGGCGAGAGCATCCCGCGGTCCCGGTGCGGCCACCGGACGAGCGCCTCCGCGGTCTCGATCCGGCCGTCCGGCCCGACGACCGGCTGGTACTCCAGCGCGAGCTCGTCATTGGCGAGCGCGTCGCGCAGCTGGCCCTCCAGCTCGACCTGGTGGTCAGCGGACGCCATCAGCGCCGCGCTGGCCAGCGCCACCCGGCCGCGGCCGGCGTCCTTGGCCTGGTACATGGCGGCGTCGGCGAAGCGCAGCAGGTCCTCCGGCTCGGTCTGCGGCCCGCCCGGCATCGACGCCCCCACCGTCGCCGACACCAGCACGATCTGCCCGCGCAGCGGAATGGCCGCCCGCAGCAGCCCCGACACGGTGCCGACGAGCTGGCCGACGCCGCCGACCTGCTCGGTGTCCCGGCAGATCACCAGGTACTCGTCGCCGGACAACCGGGCCGCCGTGCAGCACTCCGGCAGCCCGTCGACGAGCCGCCGCGCGAGCGCGACCAGCAGTTCGTCGCCGGCGTCGTGGCCGAGCGAGTCGTTGACCCGCTTGAAGTTGTCGATGTCGCAGAACAGCACGGCGACCCGCTGGCGCGCCGGGCCGGCGAGCAGCTCACCGATCAGCTCCTTGACGGCCGACCGGTTCGGCAGCCCGGTCAGGTCGTCGTGGGTGGCCTGATGGCGCAGGATCTCGGCGGCCCGCAGGCGCTCGGTGATGTCGGAGAAGACCACGAGCCGGAACCGGCGCCCGTCGTCCTGCTCGGAGACCGACACGTGCAGCTCGCACGACACCATCCGGTCCTCGGAGTGTGCCAGCGCCACCTGTGGAACGGTGTAGTCCTCGACGCCGGCGAGCTCCTCGATCGAGGGCAGCTGCGGCCCCGCCGCGGCCCGGTGGGTCAACTGCGCGAACGTGCGGCCCCGCAGCCTGCTCAACGGGCGGCCGAGCAGCTTGCACAGGGCGTCGTTGGCGTCGACGAGCCGGTCGGCGTCGTCGAAGAGCCCGATGCCGACCGGCGCGATCGACACCAGGTCGGCGAACCGCTGGGTGGAGCGCCGCATCCGGGTCTCCGCGGCCCGCTGCTCCGTGACGTCCTGCACGGTGCCGAGGATGCGCACGATCTGCCCCGCCCCGTCGCGCTCGGCCCTCGCCCTGACCAGGAACGTCCGCTCGGTGTGCGGTGGGCCGCGGAACTCGACCTCGACCGTGCCGTCCGGGCCGAGCGCGGCCAGCCGCGGCAGCAGTCCCCTCAGCTGCGCCCGGTCCGCCGGGTGCACGCTGGCCATCGCGTCCGTGTACGCGTCCACTCCGAGGTTGTCGAGCATCTCGATCAGCGCCTCGCTGAACTCCAACCGCCCGCTGGCCACCTCCACCGACCAGCTGCCCATCAGCGAGATCCGCTGCGCCTCCAGCAGCCGGGCGCGTTCCTGGGCGAGCGCCCGCTCGGCCTGCCGCTGCTCGGTGATGTCGCGGATCGACCCGGTGTAGCGCACGAGCCGGCCGGCGCTGTCGCGCTTGGCCTCGGCGAGCCCCTGCACGATGCGCACCGAGCCGTCGGAGCGCAGCACGCGGTACTCGATGTCGATCGGGTTACCGCTGGTCATGT
>DASSUA010000202.1:0-10073 GCA_035707525.1 Pseudonocardiaceae bacterium | reverse complement strand
GCCGACTTCCCGGAGCGGGCCTTCTTGGCCGCCTCCACCGAGGCCTTGAGCGCCGCCACCAGGTCCACGACCGGGGTCGCCTCGGGCGCCGGCGCGACCGCCTTCACCTCGCCACCCGACGCCTTGGCCTCGACCAACTCGGCCAGCGCGTCCCGGTAGGCGTCGCGGTACTCGGTCGGGTCGAAGTCGCCGGCCATCGTCTCGATCAGCGTCCTGGCGATCTCGTGCTCGGCCGGCGACGCGGTGCCGACGTCGTCAAGCGCGCCGAACTCGGCCTCGCGCACCTCGTCGGGCCACACCATCGTCTGCAGCACCAGCACGTCGTCGCGGGGTCGCAGCACGGCCAGCGCCTCGCGGTTGCGGATCGCCACCTTGACCAGCCCGACCCGCCCGGCCGCCCGAAGCTCGTCGCGCAGCAGCGCGTACGGCTTGGCGCCGGTCTTGTCCGGCTCCAGGTAGTACGGCTTGGCGAAGGCGACCGGGTCGAGCTGTTCGGCCGGAACGAACGCCAGCAGCTCCACGGTCTTGGCCGTTGGCAGCGGCAGCTCAGCCAGGTCGGCGTCGCTGAGCATGATCATGTCGCCGGTTTCCAGCTCATAGCCCTTGGCGACGTCGGCGTAGGCGACCTCCTCGTCGCACACCGAGCACACCCGCCGGTACCGCACGCGTCCGCCGTCGGACGCATGCACCTGGTGAAACGAGACGTCACGGTCCTCGGTGGCCGAGTAGAGCTTCACCGGAATGTTGACCAGGCCGAACGAGACGGCCCCCTTCCAGATGGCACGCACGATCCGTGAGCATCGTCGGCCGGCCCGGGATTGTCCACCTCCCACTCGTGGGCGTGTTCTCTTGTCAACGTTGCCGGGTCCCGACTACGACGGCGAGGATCATCCGCCACCGTGCGCCTTCGCGCGCACACGGCATGGTGAGCTCATATTTTCAGCGATGGGTGTGGCTCTTCTGGGGGGATGGGTTCGGTTGCGGCTGGTGCGGGATTCGGCGCGGCGCCGTCGGCCGGCGGCCGCTCCCGCCCCAGCTCCGTTCAAGATCACCGAAAGTGTGCAGTCACCATGCACTTTCGCGCCCATGCCGCATGGTGGGCTCACACTTCAACGATCTTGAACCGTGTGATGGCCGATCACGTGACCGTGCCCGTCCCGCTCCGCCGTCCCCGCATAGTTGCAGCGCCATGATCACCGCGGCGGCGGCGCCCGTAGCCATGGTGACGTCACAGCGAGCCACAGGTAAGGCGCTCCCAGCAGAAGAGCCGCACCCTTCAGCGATCTTGACGGCTTGCTGGGCCGAGCAGGTGGCCGGTTGTGCCCGCCCGCCCAGCCGTCCCCCTCATTGGTGGCCCTCGATAGCCACCGGCACCTGGCGGAAATCCGAGGGCCTCATGATCACCGTTGGGTACGGCTCTCTTGGAGGACCGCCCTCCCCGCATCCGCTCTGCCCTGCAGCAGTCACCTTCGCCGGCCTTCGCCGGCCTTCGCCTGGTTGAGCGAAGGGCGCCTTGACTCAATAGGTTTGACGAGGCGGTGCCCGTGGCCCAGTGAAGTCGCTGAAAGTACCTAGTGAGGCGCAAGGGCGGTGGTGATCCCTCCAGAGGAGCAACCCCATCCCCGAAACCGTATGATTCGCGCCGGAACGTGCACGGTTGCTCACCCTCTGACATCGTGGGCGCCAGCCGCTGACTCGTGGGCGTCATTCAGTCCTTGTAGCGAAGCGGATGACGCCCACGCACCCCCGCCCGCTCGATGCGACCACCCAGCTAGAGGCGGTAGACGCGGCGGGCGTTGCCGGCGGCGATCATCGCGGCGACCCGCTCGGCGTCCGGTGCGCCGATGGCGTCCCGCTCGCGCCACGAACGCAGCACCGCGTCCAGGGCCTCCCGGAACTGGGCCGCGCCCACCAGGTAGAGCTCGGCCAAGCCGTAGGCGTCGGTGGAGAACAGCAGCTTGCCGAACGGCGCCAGCTCGCAGAACTCGCCGAGCACCGCGGCGGCCCTGGCGCCGACGTGCGACAGGCTCAGCCCGACGTCGACGTACACCTGGCCGAACACGCTGGCCAGCCAGCCGGCCTCGCGGTGATACGGGTAGCAGTGCAGCAGCACGATCGGCACCCCGGCCGGTTCGACCTCGGTCAGAAACGGCTGCAGCAGCGCCGGGTTGGCTTGCGGCAGGGCCAGGTCGCGGTCGCCGAAGCCGCTGTGCAGCTGCACCGGCAGCCCCGTGTCCACCCCGCACCACAGCACGAACCGCAGCAGCACCGGATCGGCCAGCCGCCCGCCGCCGGCCAGCCAGCGGGCGGCGGCCTCGACCACCGCGCGCTCCGCCGGCCGGGTCGGGTCGATGTCGAATCCGTGCCGGTAGGCCAGCACGGACTTGACGGCGACCGCGGAGGCGGTGGCGGAGCGCAGGGCGGCCCGGTAGGCGTCCGGAAAGGCGGCCGGGGAGCCTGTCGCGACCAGCGACTCGGCAACCGACTCGAGCCGGACGACCTCCCGGACCGGGACCGCCGCCGCGGCCGACAATCCGGCCGGATCGAGGAAGCCGTCGCCGGCGATGCCGGTGTCGACCAGCAGCTGCGTGAGGCCGGCGGCGCGCAGCAGCCGCCGGTTCGCCTCCGCGGACCCGAGCTCGGCGCGTCGCCGCAGGTAGGCCGGCAGCGGCGAGTGCGGATCGAGGTCGAGCGCCGGCGCGCACCAGCGGCGCACGGCGAACCCGAGCTGCGAGTCGGCGTGGCTGGTGCCCGGCGGGGCCGGCGTGTCGGCCTCGGTGCACAACTGCTCGAAATCGGGCTGGTCGAGCTCACCGGCGAACACCAGATGGCAGTGCCCGTCCACCAGCCCGTCCACCAGCCCGTCCACCAGCAAGATCAGTACTTCCACCTGCTCGCCGCCGCGACCTGCTCCGGCGTCTGGCCCTTGAACAGCTCGACCTCCGCCCGCCGCACCGCGAGCAGCGCAGCCAGCAGCGGCTCGCCGAGCGCCGTGCCGAGCACGTCGTCGCGGTCGAGCTCCCGGACGGCATCGGTCAACGACCGCGGCAGCCGCGGCGGCTGCTCGTCGGGCGGCAGTGTGGCCGGATCGACGGTGACCTCCGGCGGCAGCTTCAGGCCCCGGTCCGCGGCGGCGGTCGCGATCGCCACCAGCGCGCCGGCGACCAGGTACGGGTTGGCGCTGCCGTCGACGCACTTGACCTCGGCGTTGGCCGCGGTGGCCTGCGAGCCCTCGGTCCCGGTCACCAGCCGCAGCGCCGCCTCCCGGTTCTCCCGCCCCCAGCACTGGTAGGGCGCCGCCCAGCGCTGCGGCACCAGGCGCAGGTAGCTGGGCACGCTCGGGGCGCTGATCGCGCACAGCGCCGGCAGCGCCGCCAGCAGCCCGGCGAGCATCGACTCGCCGCGGCCGGTCAGCCCGTAGCGACCTGGCCCGCCGGCGAGCAGGTTGTGGCCACTCAACCACGCCGAAAGGTGCACGTGTCCGCCGTTGCCGACCGCGCCGGGCACCACGACCGGCGCGAACGACGCCCGCAGCCCGTGCGCCTGGCTGACCGCCCGGATCGTCTCCCTGACCAGCACCAGCCGGTCCGCCGCGGACACCGGATCGGTCGCCGCCGTCGAAAGCTCGAGCTGCCCGGCGGCGTACTCGGGGTGGAACTGGTCGACCGGGACGCCCTGCTCGGCAAGCGCGGCGAGCAGGTCACGGACGTAGGCGCCCAGCTCGACCACGCGCGTCATGCCGTACGCGGGGCCCTGGCAGGCCGGCACCGCGTCCCCACCGTCGGCCTCCGGCCCGGTGAGCCCGACGAACCACTCGATCTCGAAGGCCATCCTGAACGACAACCCGTCCACCTCGGCCAGCTGCACCATGCGCTGGGCGAACGAGCGCTGGCACGCAGGGTGGGTCCGGCGGTCCTGCCGCAGCCGGTTGACCGGCGTCCACGCCCAGCCGGGCAGCGCCGCCAGCACGCGCAGCGCGTCCAGGTCGGGGAACAGCCGCAGGTCGCCGACCGGCCCACCGATGTGGGTGCTGGTGGTGATCGAGTCGTCGACGCAGAACACGTCGAACACCGGCGACATCCCGACGCCCCAGCGCGCGGCGTGCTCGAGGCGGGCCGTCGGCACGGTCTTGACCCTCGTGATGCCGGCGTTGTCCACCCAGGTGAGGGCGACCGCGTTGACGCCGGTCGCGGCCAGCTCGGCCGTCCACTCCTGGGGACTTCGCGCCGCCATGGCAGACAGTTCTAGCAGTTGCGGCGGCGCGCCGGGGGCAATGGCGGGACCTTGCGCGTGCCGAGCACGGCGACCGGACCGCGGGCGTCGCTGGCCGAAGGCCGTCCGCGACCGCCAGCCGACTCCGCTACCGGCGGGTAGTGTTTCGCATCGAGCCAGACGGGAGGCGCGGCATGACCGAAATCCTGCCCAGGCGACCCAGCCAACCCGCGAAGGGCGTGCGCCTGCCCAGGGGCGCCAGGCGAGCCGTGCTGCTGGCCGCCGCCCAGGACGTGTTCGCCGCCAACGGTTACCACGCCACCGCGATGGACGAGATCGCCGAGCGCGCCGGCGTCAGCAAGCCCGTCCTCTACCAGCACTTTCCCGGCAAGCTCGACCTCTACCTCGCGCTCGTGCAGACGCACGTCGACGAGCTGGTGCGCCTGGTTTGCGATGCGATCGACTCCACGACCGACAACAAGCGCCGGGTGCGCGCCGCGATGGGCGCCTACTTCGACTTCGTCGAGCGGGAGGGCCAGGCGTTCCGGTTGGTGTTCGAGTCGGACCTGCGCACGGAACCGAGCGTGCAGCAGGCGATCGACCGGGCCAACTCGGCATGCGCCGAGGCGATCGCCGACGTGATCCGCCACGACGCCGGCCTGGACCGGCGGCAGGCCCGGCTGCTCGCCGTGGGCTGGGTGGGGCTCTCCCAGGTCGCGGCGCGGTCGTGGCTGAGCATGCATCCGCGCATCCCCAAGGAGGACGCGGTCGAGCTGCTGTCCAACTTCGCCTGGAAGGGATTCGCGGCGCTCCCGCTCACCCACCCCTGACGCCGGTCAGGAGGCCTCCACCGCGAGAGTGGCCGTCGCGGCACTGACCAACTCGGCGATCTCGGCGGCGACCTGCGGGGCGCGCTCGTACGGCAGCATGTGCCCCGCCCCTTCGACCAGGACGTACTTCGCGCCGGGCAGCCATTCGGCGATCTCGGCGGCGAACCGCGGCGGGGTCAGCCGGTCCCGCGTTCCGACCAGCACCGACGCCGGTGAGCCCGTCAGGTGGGCCAGCGCCTCGCGCCGGTCGTGGGCGTCGAAGTCGGGCCGGAACAGCAGCATCGTCAGCGGCCGGCAGGCGGCCAAGAGCCTGGCCACGTGCGCGACGTGGCCGCGGTCGGCGTCCTCGCCGAACACCAGCCACCGCGCGAACGGCTCAAGCACCCTCGGGTAGTGGGACAGCACCGGCCGCCGCACGGCGCTGAGCAGCCAGACCCCGGCCCGCTCCAGGCCGTGCACGATGGTCGCGACCGGGCCGGGCAGCCCGAGCGACAGGCTCCCCATGCCGGCGCACGCGGTCGCGACGAACGCGACGCCCGCGACCCGCTCGGTCACCAGCTCCGGGTAGCGCTCGGCCATCGCCATGATCACCATGCCGCCCATCGAGTGCCCGGCCAGCACGACCCGGCCGGCCGGCACCTGCGCCACGATCAGTTCGGCCAGGTCGTCCCCGAGCTGCGCGAGCGTGGCGGTGTTCGGGGTGACGCCGCCGGACTCGCCGTACCCACGCTGGTCGTAGCGCAGCACCCGCATCGGTGCGCCACTCGCGTCCAGGGCCGCCAGCACGGGGTCCCACTCCCGGTGGTCGAGCCCGTAGCAGTGCACGAGGATCACGGTGACGGGCGCATCAAGGTCCCCACCGGGGCCGGCACCGGGATCAGCACCGTCGGGCACATGCAGCCGCGTACCGTCGGTGCAGGTGAAGAAACCGCTCGTCATGGCCGACCCCTTCGCTACGCCCGGCTGTCCGGTTCGTGCGAACACCGTGCGTATACCTAGGTGACCCTGGTATGTTACCTGTTCGAAAAGGGTCACCCCGGCCACGTGCGCTGTCAACCGCTATCACCCCCCAGCGTTGGCGGTCTGTGACGTTGCCGCCGACTCAGGGGTCAGTCGGGGTTTGGTTGAGGGCTAGTCGGGGCTAGCCAACCGCGAACCCGACCCGCCGGGAATCGGCCGGTGCGATCTCCACGTACGCCACCCGGGCCGACGGGATGACGAAGCGGCGGCCCTTCTCGTCGACTAGGCGAAGCAGTCCCTGCGAGCTGAGCGCCTCGGCAACCAGCGCGTCCACCTCGTCCTGCGACTGCGCGCTCGTGACGACGAGCTCCCGCGGACTGTCCGCGACGCCGATCTTGACCTCCACCCGAACCTCCTGCCGGCTCGTTAGTACTCGATCCAGCCTAAACGAGCGCGCCCGCGCCCCTTCCACTCCATCCGTGCCACCCGCCCCACGCTCAGCTGAGGCCTAGGGCGGCCATCCGCTTGGCGTGCTTGAGCTGCATGCGCTTGAACAGCGCGGCGATCCCGGCCAGGTCACCGGAGCTGCGGACGATCAGTTCGGCGAGCCCGTCGCGCTCCGCCACGACGTGCTGGGCCTGCGTCACCGCCTCGCCCAGCAACCGCCGGCCCCACAGCGCGAGCCGGTCACGGACCTTCCGGTCGGCCTCGCACGCCGCCCGGACTTCGCGCTCGGCGAACGCGGCGTGCCCGGTGTCGGCCAGCACCTCCAGCACCAGCCGCTGGGTCGGGGCGTCGAGCCAGCCGGCGATCTCGCGGTACAGGTCGGAGGCGAGGCCGTCACCGATGTAGGCCTTGACCATCGACTCGAGCCACGTCTTCGGCGCGGTCGAGGCGTGCCAGGAGTCGAACGCCTCGACGAACGGCAGCATGGCCTCCTCGATCGGCACCCCCATCGCGGCCAGGTGCTGCTCGAGCAGGTGGAAGTGGCCTATCTCGGCGGCGGCCATGCTGGCCAGGGCGGCCCGGCCGGACAGCGTCGGGGCCTGCCTCGCGTCCTCGGCGAGCCGGTCGAACGCGGAGAGCTCGCCGTAGGCGATCACGCCGAGCAGGTCGATGACGCCCTCGTCCCGGGCCTCGCCGCGCGGCTCGCTCATGTCCGATGAGCGTAGTGCCGTGCGCCCTCCGCGACCGCCTTCGGCCGCACTTTCCGTCGTCAGCGTAGGTCGCCGCCGTGTCCCGGCAGCGCGGTGACGTTGCGTCGAGCTAGACTCACATCTGATCGCGGCGGCGCGTGCCCCGCGAACATACGGAGCGTGCACTGCAAGATCGGCTCTCCCGCGCCCCACCCCGCTCCGGCGACGAAGGTCAACGGAGGTCACGGCGGTCGACGAACGATCCCGGTGGCAGATCCCGGCGGTGCGGTCGAGCGGCCAGAACGTGCACGCCGGCATGAGAGAGGCGATCACGCTGACCGTGACCGAGGAGACCAAACCGATCTACGTCATCGACCATAGCGAAACCGGGCTGGTCGAGGACGCCGACACTTCACACCCGCTAAAGGCCGGCGCACCGGTCCGGCCGGACTCACCGACGTTCGCCGAGATCGGCGTCCGGGACGAGATCGTGGCGGCCCTGCGCGCCGCCGGAATCGAGCGGACGTTCGCGATCCAGGAGCTGACCCTGCCGCTCGCACTGCGCGGCGAGGACGTCATCGGCCAGGCGCGCACCGGGATGGGCAAGACGCTCGGCTTCGGCGTCCCGCTGCTGCACCGGATCACGCTGCCCGGCGACGGCACGCCACAGGCGCTGGTCGTCGTGCCGACGCGGGAGCTGTGCCTGCAGGTGACGCACGACATCCGGGACGCGGGCAGCCGGCTCAGCGTGCGCGTGCTGCCGGTGTACGGCGGCCGGCCGTACGAGCCGCAGGTCGCCGCGCTGCGCCGCGGAGTCGACGTCGTGGTGGGCACCCCGGGGCGGCTGCTCGACCTCGCCGAGCAGCGCCAACTCGCGCTCGGCAAGGTGCGCATGCTCGTGCTGGACGAGGCCGACGAGATGCTCGACCTCGGCTTCCTGCCCGACGTGGAGCGCGTGCTGCGGATGGTGCCGCAGCAGCGGCAGACCATGCTGTTCTCGGCGACCATGCCGGGCCCGATCCTGACGCTGGCGCGCACGTTCCTGTCCAGGCCGACCCACATCAGGGCCGAGGAGAGCCACCAGAGCGCCATCCACGAGCAGACCAGGCAGTTCGTCTACCGCGCCCACGCGCTGGACAAGATCGAGCTGGTCAGCCGCGTGCTGCAGGCCACAGACCGCGGCCTGACCATGATCTTCGCCAGGACCAAGCGGACCGCCCAGCGGATCTCCGACGACCTCACCGAGCGCGGGTTCGCCGCCGCCGCGGTGCACGGCGACCTCGGCCAGAGCGTTCGCGAGCAGGCGCTGCGGGCATTTCGCTCCGGCAAGGTCGACGTGCTCGTCGCGACCGACGTGGCGGCCCGCGGCATCGACGTCGACGACGTCACGCACGTGATCAACTGGCAGTGCCCGGAGGACGAGAAGACCTACGTGCACCGGATCGGCCGCACCGGCCGCGCCGGCAAGACCGGTGTCGGCATCACCCTGGTGGACTGGGAGGAGGAGGCGCGCTGGCAGTCGATCGACGCCGCGCTCGGCCTCGGTATCCCGGACCCGCCGGAGACGTACTCGACGTCGGAGCACCTGTTCACCGACCTGGACATTCCGCCGGGCGTGACCGGCCGGCTGCCGCTGGCCAAGCGGACCAGGGCCGGGTTGGCCGCCGAGCCCGAGGAGGATTTCGGTGGCCGCCGCCGCGGCGCCCGGCGGCCGGGCGGCCACGCGCGGGACGCCGAGGCCGAGCGGCAGCCGAGGCGGACCAGGCAGCGCCGGCGCACCCGCGGCGGCAAGGCGACGAGCCTGTCCACCGGCCAGGCGGGCGGAACGCAGGCGGCCACACCGCCGGCCCAAACGAACGGGACACCGCCGGCGAACGGCACGCCGGCAGCGCAGTCGAACGGGTTGCCGGCCGCGGACCAGGGCGACCAGCCGGCGCGGCCCGGCCGCCGGCGGCGCCGGCGGCGCGGTGGCGTGCAGAACGGCGGCACTTCGGCCGGACCCGCGGAGTAGCCAGTGGCCAGGCCCGAACGCCGCACCACCGGTGACCTGGTCGCGGCGGCACTGCTGACGGTGGGCGTGCTGGTGGCCGCCGGCGTGCTGTGGCACTACGGCGACGCCAGGGCGACCGTGTCGCAGACCGCCGCCGCCGAGCCCCCGGCGCTGCCCATCGCGACCGCGCTGCCGCCGTCGCTGGCGCCCGCGTGGCAGCAGCGCAGCTCGGCGACCCCGGCCCCGGTGGTCGCCGGCGGCTCGGTGGTCACCGGGGACGGCTCGGAGGTGGTCGGCCGCGACCCGCTGACCGGGGACGTGCGGTGGCGCTATGCCCGCGACATCCCGCTGTGCACGGTCGTGCCGGCGATTCGCGAGGAGAACGGCGACGGGTACACCAGCACGGTCGCGGCGTTCAGCAAGGATCCGCGGTTCTGCAGCGAGGTCGTCATGTTCGCCGGCGGCACCGGTCGCCGGTCGGCCCAGCGCAACGGCGACGCCGAGGCCGGCGCCCTGATCGTCTCCGACGGCACCCACATCACCGCGGCCGGCGACCACTACCTGGAGACGTGGCGCTCCGACCTGGTCCGGACCACCCAGTACGGCCGCATCGCCGCCCAGGTCAACCCCGGCAAGCAGCCGCGCACGGGCTGCGAGTACGGCTCGGTCGCCGTCGGCGCCAACCTGATCGCCCTGGAAGAGCACTGCCCGGGCGAGGACGCCGACCGGCTGACCGTGCTCAAGGCCAACCCGGCCAACGCCGAGCAGCCCGAGGTCAAGTTCAGCGTCCCGATCGGGGTCAGGGGCGCCCGGGTGGTGGCAGTCTCGACCGACCGCGTCGCCGTGCTGCTGCCCGACCCGGCGCGGCTGGCCAGCTACGACAACGACGGCAACCAGGCCGGGTCGTTCCCGCTGCAGGTCGCCGAGCCGGGCGACACGGACCAG
>DASSUA010000201.1:0-6752 GCA_035707525.1 Pseudonocardiaceae bacterium | reverse complement strand
CCGGGTCGGACCGGTACCAGGAGCGCAGGCCGACGAACGTGGAGGCCGAGTTGATCGGATCGCCGTTGGCCATGGTTCCGGTGAACGTCGAAGGCACGTACACCGAGTCGTCGAACCGGTTGTAGTCGGCCCGGGTCTCGTTGACCGAGATGCCTCGGGTGTCCTGGTTCGGGGCCGCCCACATCGCGTCGAGCAGGCCCTTGGCCAGGTCACGCGCCGCCGTGCTGCCCGAGCGCGCCGCGTAGTACATCAGCGTCTTGGCCAGCGCCGCCGTCACGCCCACGTCTTGGTTGCGGCTGGTCACGGTGACGTGCAGGCCGGCGTTGGCGCCCGGGCTCGCCGGGTTCCAGGTGTCCGGCTGGCCAGACCAGGAAAGCTCGCTGGGCACCTGCCAGGTGCCCGCGGCCGGGTTCGCCGTGGTGTTGGCCATGGCCCAGGCGACCCACTTGTCCAGCACGGCCCGCGCGGCGGCGTTGCCGGTCAGGTTGTACAGCTCGGCGACCCGCTGCATGGACCACACCTGCATGCCGAACCACTGGTTGCTCGGCGGGTCGTGGTACACCGGCCGCCAGTCGTAGAACATGCCGTAGAACGTCGCGGAGCCGGCCGGCGGCGTGGCGTAGCGCCCGGCCCAGCTGTTGGTCGCGCCGCCGGCGATGCCGCCCTCGGCCGACTGCAGCCACCGGTAGAACTCCAGCTGCCGCTGCAGGCTCGTCGACCAGTCGGTGACCGCGCTCGGCGAGCGCGGCCGCAGCGCTGGCACGTTGGCCAGCACGTAGGCGGCCATCGGGTTCTGGTAGCCGAAGTGCGCGGGGCTGGACCCGATCCGCCACGCCCAGGCGCCGTCGGTGGCGCCGCCCCAGGCGTAGTACCAGGACAGCAGGTAGTGCGCGCTGTCCTTGCCGGTGCCGGCCGGGCAGGTGGTCGGGCCTACGCAGTTGCCGATGCGCTTGAAGTACTTGTCGTACATCGAGTAGCGCAGGTAGTCGCCCATCCTGGCGGCCTTGGCGATCGTCGCGCTGACGTCGGCCGCGCGGCCCTGGCCGGTGGCCCAGGTCAGCGCCCAGTAGGCGGCCTGGATGGCGCGCGCGTCCGCGTCCGGCGCGTTGGTGTAGCGCCACTGCCTGGCGTACTGGGAGTCCTGGATGAACAGCGGCAGGAAGCCGCTGGGCCCGCCGTCGGCGAAGTTCTCCCACGACGGGTGCGGCACCGTCTCCCACACCGACTCCTGCGGTCCGCGCTGGAAGGTGTTGATGTAGGACGGGCTGCCGGTGCCGTCGCCGCGGCGGCCGTAGCCGTAGCGGTTGTCGACGTCGAGCAGCCAGTGCATGCCGTAGATGTCCCTGGTGCCGTAGGTGGTCTGCAGTTCCGCCGCGAGCGGGTCGGTGCCGGCCGCGACGCCGGCGTCCAGCGGGGACGGGTACTGGCTGGGCAGGTCGAATTCGGGCGCGTAGGTCGCCGGGTCGGCCGGGTTGTAGCCGTTGTTGCCCGGCTGGTCGGCCGCCGTCGGGATGATGTGCGTCTCCATCGACTGCCAGGCCTGGTTGAACCGGGTCCAGTCGCCGGTCACCCGGCCGTACTGCGCCTCCAGCCAGATCCAGTAGCTGTACGCCTCCGACGTCGTCACGTGTCCGTAGTCGGGCGCCTCGACGATCAGCGTCTCCACCGAGTGGTAGGGGATCGGTGGGTTGTGGCTGCTGAAGTACCCGCTGGCCGGGAGCTTGATCTTGTTGTAGAGCGCCAGGAACCGCTGGGTGTAGACGGGCTGGTCGTTGTCGGCCTCGGTCGCGTTGACCGTCGCGCTGGTGTGCCCCGCGGCGCTGGCGGTGAAGACCGCGGTGCCGTTGACGTTGTCGGTGTCCTCGGCCGCCGCGAGCGTGACCGGCTGCGCGACGTTCCAGTTCGTCGTGGTGAACGTCCTGGTCGCCCCGGTCTGCACGGTCAGGTCGGCGTCCCCGCTGGTGCGGGCCGTGGTGACGGTGACGTTGCCGCTGGGCTGGCGGGACAGGGTGAGGTTGAAGCCGGCCGTGCCGGCCTCCGGCACGTTCAACGCCGCCGGTGTGGCGACCACCGCCGGGCTGGTGCTGGTCCGCACGGTGATGTCGACCGGGGCCGAGTTGGTGAAGGCGCCCAGGTTGTCGTAGGCGCGGGCGACCAGCACGTGGTTGCCGGCCGGCGCGCCCGTCCAGGTGGCCTGGTACGGGCTGGTCGGGTCGGTGCCGACCAGGGTGCTGCCGGCGTAGAACTCGACCCGGCCGACCGTGCCGTCCGGGTCGGCGGCGGTGGCCGCCATCGGGATCGGCACGCCGGCGTCGAAGGCCGCGCCGCTGGTGGGCGAGGTCAGCGCGACGGTAGGCGGCTGGTTGGCCCCATTGCAGGTCGTGCCGTTGATGGCGAAGCTGGCCGGTCGCTGGTTGGTTCCGGTGTAGCTGGCGTTGAAGCCGATGTCGGTGGCCTGGCCGGTGGCCAGGTTGCGGTTCCAGTCCAGGTTGGTGGCCGAGACGTTGGGGCTGCCGGCCGGTTGTGACCAGTTCGCGCTCCAGGCGTTGGTGATCCGCTGGTTGCCCGGGAAGGTGAACGTCAACGTCCAGCCGCTGATCGGGTCACCGAGGTTGGTGATCCTCAGGTACGCGGTGAACCCGCTTCCCCAGTCGTTGGGGACGTTGTAGTCGACCTGGCAGGCGACCGCGTTGGGCGCCGGCGGCGCGGCGACGGCGCTCTGCGCCGCCCCGAGCAACGCGAGAGCCACTCCTAGTGAGAGCGCTCCCAAATGACGATGACGCATGTGCCTTCCTCACGGGGTGGACCTGATCGCGAGGCCGCCGGCCGGGGGTCACGCGGCCTCGCGATCAAGGGCGCTGGGCGGGCCGGTTAGAGGGTCGGGAACGCGTTCTGCACGAGCATCCGGAACTGGGCCGGGAACCACCGCCCGGCGTGCGGGGCGTTGGGCAGCGCATTTGTCGGGTACGCCGAGTTGTAGCGGTTGCGCGCGTTCGGGTCGCACATCGGGTCGAACTTCTTGTTGGGGTCGGTCGGGTCCGGCACGCCGGCCTGGCTGACGCCGTCGGACTCGCCGGGCGGTTTGATCCAGACGAACGCGTCGATGCCCGGCGCCGGGCCGGCCGCCGGCCTGGCGCCGATGCCCGCGCCCGCCTGGTTGCACCAGCCGCCGCGGTGCGGCCTGCGGTCGAGCTTGGACTGGTTGACGTAGGTGTTCAGGTCCGTCGACGTGCTCGGGCCGCCGGGCCTTGCCGGGCCGCCCCAACCGTTTCGCGAGGTGTCGACGAGCATCCCGATGGTGCTCGGGAAGCCCCGACCGATGAACGCCGTGCGCAACGCCGTGGCGAAGTCGCGCTCGTCGAAGTAGGGGTTCCATTCGTAGAACGCGCTGGAGCGCAACGGCTGCCCGCCGACGGTCAGGTTCGGGTCGGGGAGGTGGAGCTCCTCGTACGGCGTGTAGTTGGCGGTGTCGGTGATGAACCCGTCGATGCTCGACAGGCCGCCCTGGGCGCCGGTCACCGTGCTGGTGAACAGGTTGACCGCGGGCCCGAAGTTGCTGTCCCAGCCCAGCCAGCCGGAATGCGCGATGTCCAGGTACAGGTAGACGTTGGAGATCGGGCGCAGCCGGTTGATCGCGTACTGGATGCCGCCGGTGTAGGCGCCGCTCGAGTTGGCCTCGGCACACGCCGGGACGGACAGGTTGGTGACCAGGTTCGGCAGCGAGTCCGGCTCGACGATCGCCACGATGCGCAGGTTGCGGTAGGCCGGGTCGGCCAGGATCGCCGCGATCGGGTCGATGTACTCGGCGCGGTAGCGCGCGATGCCGTTCTGGCTGACCAGCAGTTCGCCATTGGAGGCGAGCGCGGCGCAGTCCCGGTTGGGCAGGTCGTAGATCACCAGCGTGATCGCGACCGGGCTGCCGCTGCCCTGCTGGGCCACCGCGGCATTGAGGTGCCCGCGCAGGCCGCGGCCCTCGGTGATGGCGCCGATGCGGTCCATCCAGACGGCCGTCGAGTAGTTGGCCACCCTGGCCATCTGCTGGCCGAGCGTGCCGCCGGTCGCGGCGGCCTCGTCGCGCACCCGCTGCCCCCAGTCGGGGTTGAGGTAGCCGCGGGCGCCGGCATACGGGTTGTCCACCCGCGTCCCCGGTGGGGGCGTGGTGGTCGTGGTGCTGGTGGTCGTCGTGCTGGTGGTCGTCGTAGTCGAGGTGGTCGTAGTGCTCGTGGTCGTCGTGGTCGGCGGTGGCGTCCCGGTGCAGGTCGTGCCGTTGATGGCGAAGCTGGCGGGCCGCTGGTTGGACCCGCTGTAGCTGGCGTTGAACCCGATGTCGGTGGCCTGGCCGATGGCCAGGTTGCGGTTCCAGTCGAGGTTCGTCGCCGACACGTTGGCGCTACCCGCCGGCTGCGACCAGTTCGCGCTCCAACCCTGGGTGATCCGCTGGTTGCCCGGGAACGCGAACGTCAAGGTCCACCCACTGATCGGATCACCCAGATTCGTGATCCGCAGGTACGCGGTGAACCCGGCACCCCAGTCGTTGGGGACGGTGTAGTCGACCCGGCAGCCAGGGGCCGCGCCCGCCTGCCCACTCAGCGCGATACCGAAGGTCGCCACACCGAGTGCGATCGTGGTCGCGGCGGCGACAACGCCACGATTGCGGCGCCAGCGCACCGCCGCGATGGGTGGGTTGAGTCTCATCCGGGGTCTCCTCTCGACGACCATTCCCGAGGCGTGGCGGGCCGCCGCACCGGGCCTGCTTTGCCCGGTACGCGGCTTTGTCGGCGTAGGCGACGTCGGCTCGGTGGGCCGGCGCGAACGACTGCGGTGCCTGGAGACCCGGACTCGGTGGGCGATCCGGGGTGCCACCGCAATGATGATGGCTAGGGCTTGGATAGTTGTGGGAGCGCTCCCACAGCGCATCGTAGCTGTCTTACGACGGTCTGTACAGCTTTCGACCCTCAAGTGGGCGGGAAATACCTGGTTACGGGGTCGTCGTATGGGTCCGATCTTCTGCTGGCAGTTTTGCGCCGGCCCCATAGCGGGGAACCTGCACGCGAGGTGCAGTGAGGTGAGAGGTGATGGGTCCACTACAAGCAGTGATCGAGACGGTTGACGAGCGGCTGGGTGACGGGCTCGAACGGACGGTCGTCGGCCACCACGCCAGGCGCTTGCGCAAGCTGGGCTGGGGCCATGTTCTGGAGCCGCGGACCGGCCGGTTCGCCGCTGACCGTCCGGTGCGCGACGGCAACCTGGTGGAGGTCCTGGTCGACGGCGACTCCGCGATGCCGGCGATGGCCGAGGCGATCGCGAACGCCCAGTCGCACGTGCACATCGCCGGCTGGCACGCGACGCCCACGTTCCACGTAACCCGCGAGCCGGGTGCACCGCCGCTGCGTGAGCTGCTGGCGTCGGTGGCGAAACGGGCGCCGGTCCGGGTGCTGATGTGGGCCGGGCCGCCGCTGCCGGTGTTCGAGCCGACCAGGCGGCGGGCCAAGGCGGCGCGCGACGGGTTCGTCGACGGCACCGGCGTGCGCTGCGTCCTCGACTCGCGCGAGCGCACCATGCACTGCCACCACGAGAAGATCGTGATAGTGGACGACACCGTCGCGTTCGTCGGCGGCATGGACTTCACCGCGCTCGACGGTGACCGCCACGACACCAGTGCCCACCGGGCGGACCGGCCGCTCGGCTGGCACGACGTCGCCGTCCGGCTGCGCGGGCCGATCGTGGCCGACGTCGCCGAGCACTTCCGGCGGCGCTGGATCGAGATCGCCGGTGAGGACCTGCCCGAACCCGCCGTCGCGCCGCCGGCCGGCACGACCTCCGTGCAACTCGTACGCACGATCCCGGAGAAGACCTACAAGTTCGCCGAGCGCGGCGAGTTCACCATCCTGGACGCCTACCTGCGGGCCCTGCGGTCGGCGGAGTCGCTGATCTACCTCGAGAACCAGTTCCTGTGGTCGCCCGAGGTGGTCGAGGTCCTGGTCGACAAGCTGCAGCGGCCGCCCAGCGACCGGTTCCGCCTGCTGCTCGTGCTCCCCAAGCGGCCATCCAGTGGCGCCGACACGACCAAGGGCCAGCTTGGCCGGCTCCTCGCCGCCGACGACGGGGCCGGCCGCCTGCTCGCCACCACGCTCACCGCCCATGACGGCGCCACCGAGGTGCCGGTGTACGTGCACGCCAAGGTAGGCATCGTCGACGACTCCTGGATGACGATCGGCTCCGCCAACCTCAACGAGCACTCGCTGTTCAACGACACCGAGGTCAACGTCGTCGTCGACGACGCGGAGCTCATCCGGCGCACCCGGCTGCTGCTCTGGGCGGAGCACCTGCAGCTGCCCGCCGACTCCATCGACGGCGACCCGGCCTCGGCGATCGACACCCAGTGGCGGCCGATCGCCGAGAAACAGGCCAGGCTAGGCGACCGCCCGCGCAGCCACCGGCTCACCCTGCTGCCGGGGGTCTCAAAGCGGACCGAGCGGCTCAACGGCCCGCTGCGCGGCCTCCTAGTCGACGGCTAACCAGCCGCCGGTTGACCCCCACTCCCGGCGTGTCGTCCGTTCCAGTACGCGAGTTGCACGCTTCGGTACGCGAGTTGCACGGTTCGGTACACGCCGACCGGGAACCTCGATGCCATGCCGGTCCTGCCCGAGCCCCGGAACCCGCCGACCCTGACCCTGCCGCCGCGCCCCGCGGTGCTCGCCGGGCGAACCCAGGTGCTCGTCGTCGGTGGCGGGCCGGCCGGGCTCGGCGCG
>DASSUA010000200.1:0-14118 GCA_035707525.1 Pseudonocardiaceae bacterium | reverse complement strand
GCGGTCTATCGCCATGCCGCCCGCGAGGGTGCCCTGGAGTCGCTGGACGTGGTGGCCTCCGAGCTCGGCCTCGGGCTCCGCGAGCTCAACGAGGCGGTCGCGCAGCTGGTGGAGAGCCGGCTGCTGCGCGCGGAGGAGGCCGGCCGGCGGTTCGTGCCGGTCGACCCGCAGATCGCCGCGGCGATGCTGGTCTCGTCGGTCGAGCGCGAGATCTACCAGCGGCGCGAGCTGATCGACCTGATCCGCGAGCGGATCGACGCCTTCCGCCCCGAGCCCATCGACGACAGCGCCGGCGGCTCCACCGACGTGACCGGCGCGGCGAGCCTGGCCACCCGCGGCACCCTGAACGGGTCCAACGGCAAGTCCAACGGCAGCTCCAACGGCAGCTCCAACGGCAGCTCCAACGGCAGCTCCAACGGCAGCGGGGTGCCCGGCGCGGCGCTGGCCTCGGTGGACTACCTGGCCGAGTCGATGGAGGTGCGGGGGCTGCTCAAGGTGGCCGGCGACGCCTGCCGCGAGGAGGTCCTGGTGCTGCAGTCGTCGATGGACGACGCCGACGAGTTCGAGGAACTGTCCCGGGTCTACCTGCCGCTGCTGGCCAGGGGAATTCGCGTCCGGGTCATCTGCCAGCACCGCAGCCGCGCCGACTTCACCGCCCGCATGCGAATGAAGAAATGGACCGAGGCCGGCGCTTCGGTGCGCACCGTGAGCCACATCCCGCGGGCCGCCGCGCTGTTCGACCGGTCAATCGCCGTCATTTTCGGGCTGTCCGGCGAGGCCGGGGTGGCGCGCGTACACAATCGCGGCGTCGTGCAGTTCCTGCTCGATCTGTTCAACCACCTCTGGGACGCGGCGACCCCGTTGGAGGGCGCCGAGACCGGGTACGCCAACGTCGCTGACGACCTGCAGCAGGCGATCGCCGGGCTGATGGCCAAGGGCTACACCGACGAGGTCGTGGCCAGGAAGCTGGGCATGTCGGTCCGCACCTGCCGGCGGCACATCGCCGCGATGATGCGCGACCTGGATGCGATAAGCCGCTTCCAGGCCGGCGTCCAGGCGGCTCGCCGGTCATTGGTGAATGGCGCATAAAGCATCTTCTGCGGCGTCCGTTCGACTGCTGGTCTCCATAACAGTTTCCATGATTGGGGCGATATGGACACGACGACGGGGCGGCTCGACGTAATTGTCGTCGGAGCCGGTCTGGCTGGCACGTTGGCGGCGCTTTATCTGGCCCGTCGTGGGCACCACGTCGAAATCTTCGAACGGCGGCCCGACCCGCGGCTGGAGGCCGGGACCGGCGGTCGCTCGATCAACCTCGGGCTCTCGGCGCGGGGGATGGCCGCGCTTCGCGAGGTGGGCCTGCTCGACCAGCTGCTTTCCACCGCCGTGCAGATGCCCGGACGGATGGTGCACGGGACCGACGGTTCGCTGAGCTTCCACCCGTACGGGACCGCAGACCACGAGGTGCTCTACTCGGTGCGGCGGCGGGTGCTGAACTCGATGCTCATCGACGCGGTGCAGGAGTACGGCAACGTCGAGCTGAACTTCGACGCCAAGCTCACTGCGCTCGACGTCGAGAACGGCATCGCCTGGTTCGTCAGCGAGCGCACCGGCGTGGAGACCAGCGCCAAGGCCGACCTGATCGTCGGCGCCGACGGCGTGTACTCGGTCGTGCGCCAGCACCTGCTGCACGGCAACCAGGCCGACTACCAGCAGGAGTACATGGACTGGGGCTACAAGGAGCTGACGATCCCGGCCGGGCCCTACGGCCGCCCGCGCACGCACCTGGAGGCGCTGCACCTTTGGCCGGGGGACGACGCGCTGATGCTGGCCAACCCGAACCGGGACGGCAGCCTGACCTGCACGCTGTTCCTGCCGTTCACCGGTGAGCAGAGCTTCGCGGCGCTGCAGTCGCCACAGGCGGTGCGCTCGTTCTTCGGCCGCCGCTGGCCGGACACCATCGAGCTGATCCCGGACCTGGTCGAGCAGTTCATCGAGCGGCCGGTCGGCCCGCTGGTGACGGTGCGGACCTCGCGCTGGCACCACAACGACCGGGTGGTGCTGATCGGCGACGCCTGCCACGCGATCTACCCGTTCTACGCGCAGGGCATGAACGCGGCGTTCGAGGACTGCTCGGTGCTCGACGCGTGCCTCGAGGCGAACCCGATCAACCGGGCCGCCGCGCTCGAGGAGTACGAGTCGATCCGCCGGCCGAACACCGACGTGCTGGCCGACCTGGCCAAGCTGCACTTCATCGAGCTGCGCGACCGGGTGCGATCGCCGCTGTTCCAGGCCAGGAAGAAGGCCGACCTGCTGCTGAGCCGGCTGCTGCCCGGGGTGTGGCTGCCGATGTACTCGATGGTCTCGCACACGACGATGCCGTACACCGTCGCCGTCGACCGCGCCCGAAGGCAGGAACAGCTGCTCAGGCTGGCCGCCGGCGGGGTCGCGACGCTGATCGCCGGCGCCGCCTCGGCCAAGCTCCTCGGTGTCATCCGTACCCGGTCACCGGGAAGGTAGCGGCGGATGGTGGTCCACCCGCGGTACCCGGATCTCGTGCTCACCGATGCGGCAGAGGTGTCGGCGGACCTGATCCCGGACCGGTTGCGGCCTTACCGGGCGGCGCTGCAGGCCACGGTCGCCTGGTCCTGGAGCTACCTGTGCCGGCCACACTCCCGGCTCGGCCGGCGGGGGGCCGTGTGCCCGTACGCCCGGTCCTCGCTGCGCTCCGGGGGGTTCTACCTGGGCGTGTGCGGCGGCCGGCCGCGAGGCCCGCGGCAGGTGGCCGACCGGCTGCTGCACTACCGGGAGTGGTTCGCCGAGCTGGAGCCGAGGACCGGGCGCGACGCGCTGCTCAAGGCCATCCTGGTGCTGTTTCCCGAGGTCCCGCGCGAGGACTGGCCGACGATCATCGACGGCAGCCAGGCGCTGCTCAAGCCCGAGTACGTCCGGCACGGCCTGATGATCGGGGAGTTCCACGACGGGCCGCCGCCGCGATCCGGGCTGCACAATCCCGATTTTCGACCGCTGCGTAGCCCGGTGCCGATGCTGGTGATCCGCCAGATGGTCGCCACCGACCTGCCGTTCCTGCGCGGTGACCGGGAGTTCTTCGACGCGTATCTGGCCCGCTTCGGCGATCGGCTGCCGGCCGCCGAGCTGCTCCGGTTCGAGGCCGCCGTCCGGCGGTTCGAGTTCGAACACGCTGGAGGTGCTATCCGATGACCGGCGCCGGTGGTGTCCATGGCCTTCCGTCCGCGCGCGAGGTTGCCCGCGCCCGGCTCGCCGCCCAGCGCAACATCCGCGCCGGAGCGCTGGCCGGCGTGCCGCGCCGGCCGGACCCGGCCACCGCACCGCTGTCGCCCGAGCAGCAAGGCCTGTGGTTCATCGAGCAACTCGGCGGCCCCGAGTGCACGGCCGGCGCCTACAACGTCGGCCAGACGCTGCGGCTGACCGGCCCGCTCGACGTGACCATGCTGCGGCAGGCGCTCGCCGACGTCGTCGACCGGCACGAGGCGCTGCGCACCCGCATCGTGGAGCGAGACGGCCGGCCGATCCAGCTGATCGCCGAGCGCGGCGACCCGTCGGTGGTGCCGCGGCTGGACGTGATCGACGTGCGGGCGCTGCCGCCGGAGGACGGGGCGGCCGACTCCCAGGACGCCCTCGCCGAGCGCGCCGAGCACATCGCGGCCCGCCTGGCCGCCGCGCCGTTCCGGCTCGACGAGGCCCCGATGCTGCGGCTGACCGTGCTGCGGCTGTCGGAGACCGATCACCTGGTGCACGTCGGCGCCCACCACCTGATCTGCGACGGCCAGGGCATGATGATCGTGGTCGAGGAGCTTGGGGCGTGCTACGACGCGCGCGTGCGCGGGCGGGTGCCGGCGCTGCCCCGGCTCACCGTGCATTTCCCGGACTACGCCCACTGGCAGCACCAACGCCTGGCCGGCGAGCTCGGCGAGCGGCAGCGCGCCTACTGGGCCGAGCAGCTCGCCGACGCCCCGACGGTGCTCGACCTGCCCACCGACCGGCCGCGGCCGGTCGAGCAGACCTTCGCCAGCGGCCGCAAGTCCTACAAGGGCGTCCGCAAGATCGCAGACAAGGTGACCTGGTTCGCCGCCAAGCAGCACAGCACCGTGCCGATGCTGCTGCTCGCCGCCCTGAGCGCGACCCTGACCAGGTACAGCGGGCAGACCGACATCGTGATCGGCATGCCGGTCGCGCGCCGCACCCGCGAGCTGCAGGGCGCGGTCGGCATGTTCGCCAACACCGTCGCGCTGCGCATCGACACCTCCGGCAACCCGACCGTCCCGGAGCTGCTCGGCCGGGTCCGCAAGGTGTGCATGGCCGCGTTCGAGAACGCCGACCTGTCCTTCGAGGCGGCCGCTGCGACCGTGCAGCGAGAGCGCAACGTCAGCCACAACCCGCTGTTCCAGGTGATGTACGTGCCGGGGGACGCGGTCTACGACGCGATCACCGACCCGCAGGCGCAGAACCTGCAGGGCCGGCCGGTGCAGCTGGACCGGGCGACGGCGGTGGTCGACCTGACCTGGGTCGCCCAGCAGGACACCATGGCCACCTACGTCGACTACAACACCGACCTGTTCGACCCCGAGACGATCGAGCAGTTCGGCTGGCATGTGCGACGGGTGATCGACGCGATGATCCTGTCGCCGCAGCGGCGCATCTGGGACCTGCCGATGCTCACCGACGCCGAGCACGCGCACCTGTCCGAGCTGGGCCGCGGCGCCGCCTCGGGCTCCGCGGCGTGCGTCGTCGAGGGGTTCGTCCGGCAGGCCGCGCGGACGCCCGACGCGGTGGCGGTCCGGCTGCTCGACGTGGAGACCGTGCCGGTTGTGCCGGCGGTGCCGGCGGTGCCGGTTGTGCCGGCGGTGCCGATTGTGCCGGCGGTGCCGGCGGTGCCGGTGACGCCTGCGCGGGCGCTGACCTACCGGGAGCTGGAGGCGCGGTCCCGCTCGGTCGCCAACCGGCTGCGGCAGCTCGGTTGCGGCTCCGAGCACCGGGTCGGCCTGCTGCTGCCGGCCGGGGTGGACGCGGTCGTGACGGTGCTCGGGGTGCTGCGAGCCGGGGCGGCCTACGTGCCGCTGGACCGGACGCAACCGCCGGCGCGGGCCGGTGAGCTGCTCGCCGACAGCGGCGCGGCGGTCCTGGTCACCGACGGTGCACCGCCGCCGGGCTACACCGGGACCGTGCTGGCGACCAGCGACCCGGCCTTCCACGGGGCCGAGGTACCCGGCGAACTGCCGCCGATAGCGGCCGACCAGCTCGCCTACGTGATCTACACCTCGGGCTCGGAGGGCGAGCCCAAGGGCGTCATGGTCGAGCACGGCAGCCTGCGCAACCTGACGGCCGCCTTCCGCGCCGAGCACGGTCTCGGCCCGCGGCACCGGCTGCTGGCGGTCCCGCCGCTGAGCTTCGACGGCTCGGTCGGCTGCCTGTTCCCCGCGCTGACCAGCGGCCTTGAGCTGGTGCTGCACCCCGACCCGGCCGTGCTGACCGGAACCGACGTGCTGGCGCTGGCCCGCGAGCACGGCATCACGGCGCTCAACTGCCCCTCCCCGCTCTGGCAGCGATGGGTGGCCGACCTCGGCGGCGACCGGCAGCCGGACACGCCGCTGTCGCTGCTGATGATCGGCGGCGACCGCATCCCGATCGCGGCGGTCGGCTCCTGGATCGCCGCGACCGGCGGCGCCGCGACGCTGTTCAACCACTACGGGCCGACCGAGGCGACGGTGTGCGGGACGCTCCTGCGCTACACCCCGCAGACGCCGCCCGACGGTGCCGGCTACCTGCCGATCGGGCGGCCGATCCAGGGCGTCACCGCGCACGTGCTGGACCCGCTGATGCGGCCGGCCCCGCCGGGCGTGCCCGGCGAGCTCTACCTTGGCGGCGCCGCGCCGGCCCGGGGCTACCTGGGCCGCGACGCCGAGACGGCGCAGCGGTACGTGCCCGACCCGTTCTCGACCGAACCGGGCGCCCGGCTGTACCGCACGGGCGACCTGGCCCGGTTCCGCCGCGACGGGCTGCTGGAGTTCGTCGGGCGCCGCGACGGCCAGGTCAAGATCCGCGGCCACCGGGTCGAGCTCGCCGAGGTCGAGTCGGTGCTGATCGGTCACCCGTCGGTGGACTCGGTAGCGGTCGTCGCGCAGCCCGACCACGCCGGCTTCCTGCGGCTGGTCGCCTACGTGGTGGCCGGGCCGCCGTCGACCGTTGCCGGGCCGCCGCTGCGCGAGTTCGCCCTGGCCCGGCTGCCGGGCTACCTGGTGCCGTCGGTGTTCGTCACCATCGACCGGCTGCCGATGACCGCGCGCGGCAAGGTCGACCGGGGCGCCCTGCCGCCGGTCGACGAGCTGCTCGCCGAGCGCTCGTACGTGCCGCCGCGCACCGACACCGAGCACCGGCTGGCCGCGATCTGGTCGTCGGTGCTCGGTATCGACCGGATCGGCGTGTCGGACAACTTCTTCGAGCTCGGTGGCCACTCGCTGCTGGCCGCGACGGTGATGATCCAGGTAAGGGCGATGATCCCGGTAAGGGCGCAGTGCCGGGTGAGCCTGCCGATCCGCACCCTGTTCGACACCGCCGACCTGGCCGAGCTGGCCGGCGTCGTCGACGAGGCGACCGGTGCGCCGGGCGCGCCCGCGCCGCTCGCCGCGCCACCGGCGCCGGACCTGCGAGCCGCGGCCATGCTGCCCGGCGACGTGCGCGCCGCGTGCGCCCGGCTCGGTGCGGTCGACAGCGCCTCCGCGCTACAACCGGCCAACGTGCTGCTCACCGGCGCGACCGGGTTCCTCGGCGCCTACCTGCTCGCCGACCTGCTGGCCAACACCACCGCGACCGTGTACTGCCTGGTCCGGGCCAGCTCGGCCGAGGTCGCCGCCAAACGCGTGCGGGCCAACCTCGAGCAGTACGGCCTCTGGCGCGCCGAGCACGTCGAACGCGTGGCCGGGCTGCCCGGCGACCTGGGCGCGCCTCGGCTGGGCCTGACCGCCGCGGAGTTCGACGAGCTCGCCGGCGAGCTCGACGTGATCTACCACGGCGGCGGGGCGGTCAGCTTCGTGCAGCCGTACCGGCAGCTCGCCCCGGCCAACGTCGGCGGGACCGTCGAGGTGCTACGGCTGGCGGCGCGGTGCCGCGCCACACCGGTGCACCTGGTTTCCACGCTTGGCGTGTTCCTCGGTGGGCGGCACGCCGGCGCGACCGTCACCGAGACCGACGAGCCCGATCCGGCCGGCCTGACCTGCGGCTACGACCAGAGCAAATGGGTCGGCGACGCGCTTGCCAGGCGGGCCCGCGAGTACGGCCTGCCGGTCTCGATCTACCGTCCGGCCCGGGTGGCCGGCGACGGCCGAACCGGCGCCGGCAACTACGACGACTACTTCAGCCGGCTGCTGCGCACCGTCGTCGCGCTCGGCGCGGTGCCGGCCGCCGACACCGTGCCACCCGCCGAGCGGCACGCCGACCTGGCCCCGGTCGACCACGTCGCCGCCGCCATCGGTGCGCTCTCGCGCATGCCGCACGCACTCGGCCGCAACTTCCACCTCCACAACCCGCGGACGCTGAGCCTGGAGCAGTTCACCCGCACCTTGCGAGAATTCGGCTACGACGTGCGCGAGCTGCCGGCCCAGCAATGGCAAGCCGCGGTCGTCGACTTCGGCACCCCGCTGAGCGTATTCGCCGCGCCCGACGACCTGGCTGGTTCGCAACCGGTCCGGCCGGTATTCGACTGCCACTCGACCGAGGCGCTGCTGGCCGAGGCCGGGCTGTTCTGCCCACCGGCCGACGGTGAACTGCTACGCCGTTACCTCGCCGCGTTCGTCGGTACCGGTTACCTGCCGACCCCGAGAAAGGCCGGCTGACCCCACAGGCTCGCAGGCGGCACGCTTGTCTCGAAATACACCAGCGGCGTGCCGCCCGCGCTCCACATCTCAAGCCCGATCCCTTACGGTCGCGCATTCGGCACTGGGATTCCGCGGTACGTCGCCAACCGACCAGTGCGCCGCCGGCCGACCATGTGACTGCCGTGCCGGTCCACCCTCAAGTAGGGGGGCGCGGCGAACCGCGCTGAGCGTGGCTCGCCGCACCGAAACAGCAAACGCTTCTTTGGGGGAATGGGCGCCTTGTCGTGTTGCCGGGGTCATGATCACCAAAAGTAGTCAGGTATCGCCACATTGTGCGACCTCTAGGACGATCCACACTCGACGGCGTTCCCAGCGGCGACCCAGCGGGCGGCGCGTGGGCGTCATTCGCTTCGCTACAAGGACCGAATGACGCCAACGCGCCGCCCGCTGGCGAGCCGGCGATGCAGCCTTCGTCATGATCGCCGAAAGTGTGTGGTTACCATGCACTTTCGCGCCTGCCCTGCATGGTGAGCTCACACTTTCGATGATCATGATCGGTGGACGGCCGATCAAGGTGACGGACCGTGCCCGTCCTGCCTGCCTTTCCCCTGTCGGTAACCAACGGTGACTAACGGTGACCAACGCCAGTGCCGGCGGGCACGGCGGGTCTGGGCCGGTTCGTCGGGCGCCGATGGAGGTGACGAGCGGGTATCCACTATCACGAAGAGTGGTATTTGATCATGAAGTGTAGCTGTATGTGACAACGCCTGGTCGGGATGAACAGCTGGGCTCCTTTGCTCTGAGAGCCAGCTGGCATCAGGCATCACCGCAGGTCAGCGAGGGCTGCACCGCTGGTGGCAAGCCGTTGCCAGCTGGCTCTCAGAGCAAGGGGGGCAGGTTAGATTTTACAGAGAGTGACGATCGCTCTGCCGGGCGGTGAGGGCTGGATCAGGTTCGGCGGCGGCGGATCGAGTCGATGGACAGCGAGCCGGGACCGACGATCGCCATCAGCAGGAACGTCCAGCTGTAGAGGGCGGCCAGCTCACCCTTGTTCTCCAGCGGGAGCGTGCCGCCGGCCTGGTGGACGGTGAAGTAGGCGTAGGCCATGGCGCCGGAGCACAGCACGGCCGCGAACCTGGTGAACAGGCCGAGGGCGATCAGGGCGCCGGCGCCGAGCTCGATCAGCCCGGCCCACCAGCTGGGCCAGGCGCCGATCGCCACGGGGCCCTTCCCGAACGCGCCGAACAACTTCTGGTAGCCGTGGCAGGCGAACAGAAACCCGATAACGATCCGGGTGGTACCGAGGGCCACGCCGCTGACCCGCCCGGACAGGGCGCGCACGGTAGCGGCGGTGACCGGATTGGTGAGTACCGCCCTGGTGATCGTCAGTTGGGCCATGCCTGGCTCCTTTCGAACTACTGACAGCTTGCGCCGGCTTGCGCCGTGGACCACGAGGCAACGCCGTGGGTCGGGGGTTCGCGGCCACCGGCGAACGCGAGCGGTTTCCCGCCGGGCCGCCGTGGCGATTGCAGGGGTGTCCCATTCTGGGTTTACCGACGACGGTAGGAGCGGGCCTCGCGCGCGGTCAAGGTCGGCTGCTGGCACTTAGTTGCGGTCGTTAGTTGCCACCGCCGCAGGGCTAGGTTCGCTTGACCCTGGCGGATGCGTTGCCGATGCTGAACAGGCACGCACACCAGGGGTCGTGACGCCCATTCTGGCGATACGAAACTGACCAGGAATCGTAACGCTCGCCTAGCGGCGAAGCCGCTGTCGCATTGTGCAGTGGAGCTGTCGTGCGGGTGATGCCCGAGGGCTTGAAGGTGGCGCTTTGATGGTTGGGGAGTCTATTCGGCCCACCGGCGCGAACGAGCCGGTCGCTGTTGTCGGTATGTCCTGCCGGCTGCCGCAGGCTGCCAACCCAGGGCAGTTCTGGGCGTTGCTGGCCGGTGGCGTCGACGCGGTGACGGCCGTGCCGCAGGGGCGGTGGCCGGACGCGACCGGCTCGGAGTTCCGGCGCGGTGGCTTCGTCGCCGAGGTCGACCGGTTCGACGCGGCGTTCTTCGGCATCTCGCCGAACGAGGCGGCGGCGATGGATCCGCAGCAACGGCTGGCGCTGGAGCTGGCCTGGGAGGCGCTGGAGAACGCCAGGACGGTGCCGGCGGGCCTGGGCGGCACGCCCGCGGCGGTGTTCGTCGGCACGACGTCCAATGACTACGCGGTGCTGCAGGACCGGCTCGCGGCGAGCGGGCCCGGCCGGCACAACTACACCGGCGCCAACCGGGCGATCATCGCCAACCGGGTGTCCTACTTCCTCGGCCTGCAGGGCCCGAGCCTGACGGTGGACACCGGCCAGTCGTCGTCGCTGGTGGCCGTGCAGCTGGCGTGCGAGAGCCTGCGCCGCGGCGAGGCGTCGCTGGCGATCGCGGGCGGGGTCAACCTCAACCTGCTCGGCGGGACCACGGCCGCGATCGGCAGCTTCGGGGCGCTGTCCCCGGACGGCCGCTGCTATGCCCTCGACAGCCGGGCCAACGGCTACGTGCGCGGCGAGGGCGGCGGGTTCGTCGTGCTCAAGCCGCTGTCGGCGGCGCTGGCCGCGGGCGACGCCGTGCACTGCGTGATCCTCGGCGGCGCGGTCAACAACGACGGCGGCGGCGACGGCCTGACCGTGCCGAGCCGGCGGGCGCAGGAGAGCGTGCTGCGGCTGGCGTGCGAGCGCGCCGGTGTGCGGCCGGCCGACATCCAGTACGTCGAGCTGCATGGCACGGGCACCCGGGTCGGCGATCCGATCGAGGCGGGCGCGCTCGGCGCGGTCCTCGGCGCGGGGCGGCCGGCGCAGGAGCCGCTGCTGGTCGGCTCGGTCAAGACCAACATCGGCCACCTGGAAGGTGCCGCGGGCATCGCCGGCCTGCTCAAGGTCGCGCTGAGCCTGCGGCACCGCCAGGTGCCGCCGAGCCTGAACTTCGAGACGCCCAACCCGGACATCCCGCTGGAGGAGCTGCGGTTGCGGGTGCCGACGGCGGCGATGGCGTGGCCGCGCGACACCCAGCGGCTCGTCGCCGGCGTCAGCTCGTTCGGCATGGGCGGCACGAACTGCCACCTCGTGCTCGCCTCGCCCCTCGAAAGCCAGCCAGCGCCCGAGGGCCGGCCGGCCGGCGAGCGGCGGGGCAAGCGGGCCCGGCGCGGCGACGGTAGCGCCGGAGCCGGCCAGCAGGCGCCGTGGTTGCTGTCCGCCCGCTCGGCCGAGGCGCTGCGGGCCCAGGCCGCGGGCCTGCGGGACCACCTGGCCGGGCACGAGGCGATCGAGCCGGCCGACGTGGCGCTCTCGCTGCTGCGCAGCCGCACCGTCTTCGAGCACCGCGCGGTGATCCTCGGCGAGGACCGGACGGCCAAGCTCGCGGCGCTGGAGGCGGTCGCCGGCTCGCGGACCGACCGCTTCGCCGTCACCGGTTCGGTGGCCGCCGGGCGCTGCGCGTTCGTCTTCCCCGGTCAGGGCTCGCAGTGGCCGAGCATGGCGCGCGGGCTGCTGGAGACCTCCCCGGCGTTCGCCGGGCAGATGAGCGAGTGCACCAAGGCGCTCGAGCCGTTCGTCGACTATTCGCTGCTGGACGTGCTGCGCGAGGAGCCGGGCGCGCCCGGGCTCGACCGCGTCGACGTCGTGCAGCCGGCGCTGTGGGCGGTGATGGTCTCACTCGCCGCGCTGTGGCGCTCGCACGGCGTCGAGCCCGACCTGGTCATCGGGCACTCCCAGGGTGAGATCGCGGCCGCCACCGCGGCCGGCGCGCTGTCGCTGAGCGACGGCGCCCGGGTGGTGGCGCTGCGCAGCCGGGCGATCACCGGCATCGCCGGCAGCGGCGGCATGATGTCGGTCGCGGCGTCGCTGGAGACCGTCGAGGCGGCCGTGCGCCCGCGGGCGCCGCGCGTCACGGTCGCGGCCGTCAACGGGCCGCGCTCGGTCGTGGTGTCGGGCGAGCGCGCCGAGCTCGAGGAGCTGCAGGGCGAGCTGGAGGCCGCCGGCCACCGCGCCAAGCTGATCCCGGTCGACTACGCCTCGCACTCGGTCGCGGTCGAGCGGATCCGCGACGAGCTGCTCGAGGTGCTGGCCCCGGTGAGCCCGGTCTCGATCCCGACGCTGTTCATCTCGACGCTGACCGGCGAGCCGATCGACACCGCGGAGCTCGATGCCGGCTACTGGTACCGCAGCCTGCGGCACACGGTGCGCTTCACCGACGCCACCCGCGCCGCGCTGGCCGCGCAGTGTGGCCGGTTCATCGAGTGCAGCCCGCACCCGGTGCTGGTCACCGGGGTGGAGGAGACCATCGACGAGGCCGACCGGGAGGCGGTCGTCGTCGGCACGCTGCGCCGCGACGACGGCGGACCGGACCGGTTCCAGCGGGCGCTGGCCGAGGCGTACGCGTGCGGCGCGAGCGTCGACTGGACCGGCCTGTGCGACGTGCCTGGCGCGCGCCTGGTCGACCTGCCGACGTACGCCTTCCAGCGGCGGCGGCACTGGCTCGGCGACGGGCCGGGCATCCGCCGCGCGATCCAGGCCGCCGAGCCCGGCGAGGCAGCGGCAGAGACAGCGGTAGAGACAACGGCAGAGACGGCGGCAGAGACGGCGGCAGAGACAGCGGCAGGCCCGCCGCCGGCCCTGTCGTCGCGCCGCGCGGTGCGCGAGCTCGTCCTCAACACCGCCGCCGACGTGCTCGGCCACGCCGACACCAGCGGCGTGGCGCCGAACCGGACGTTCAAGGACCTCGGCTTCGAGTCGGCGACCGTGGTCGACCTGCGCAACCGGCTGCGCTCGGCAACCGGGCTGCGGCTGCCGGCCGGCCTGCTGTTCGACTACCCGACGCCGGACCAGCTGATCGACCACCTGCACGGCCAGCTGGGCGGCGACCGGACCGGCGACCGGACCGGCGACCGGGCCGGCACCGACGTGGCAGCGGTCACGGTGAGCCCGACCGGGGCCGTGGCCGCCGAAGACGACCCGATCGTGGTCGTCGGCATGGGCTGCCGCTACCCGGGCGACGTGGCCTCCCCGGAGGACCTGTGGGCGCTGGTCGACGGGGGAGTCGACGCGATCTCCGAGTTCCCCACCAACCGCGGCTGGGACCACGACGTGCTGTTCGCGACCGGCTCCGAGCGCTCCGGCACCAGCGACACCCGCTACGGCGGCTTCCTGCACCGGGCCGACCAGTTCGACGCCGCGTTCTTCGGGATCAGCCCGCGCGAGGCGGCGGCGATGGACCCGCAGCAGCGGCTGCTGCTGGAGATCTGCTGGGAGACCGTGGAGCGGGCCGGGATCGACCCCGCGCGGCTGCGCGGCTCGGCGACCGGCGTGTTCGTCGGCGCGATGGCGCCGGACTACGGCCCGCGGCTGCACCAGCCGGCGGGCGCGGTCGAGGGGCACCTGCTGACCGGCACCGCGCTGTCGGTGGTCTCCGGGCGCATCGCCTACGCGCTCGGCCTGCAGGGCCAGGCGCTGACCATCGACACCGCGTGCTCGTCGTCGCTGGTCGCGATCGTGCTGGCGATGCAGGCGCTGCGCCGCGGCGAGTGCTCGCTGGCGCTGGCCGGCGGCGCGACCGTGATGTCGACGCCGGGCATGTTCGTCGAGTTCAGCCGCCAGGGTGGGCTCGCCGTCGACGGCCGCTGCAAGGCGTTCTCCGCCAGCGCGGACGGCACCGGCTGGGCCGAGGGCGCCGGCATGCTCCTGCTGGAGCGGCGCTCGGACGCGATCCGCAACGGGCACCCGGTGCTCGCGGTGATCCGCGGCGGCGCGGTGAACCAGGACGGCGCCAGCAACGGCCTCACCGCCCCGAACGGCCAGGCCCAGCGCGAGGTCATCCGCACGGCGCTCGCCGACGCCCGGCTCACCGCGGCCGACGTCGACGCCGTCGAGGCGCACGGCACCGGCACCACGCTCGGCGACCCGATCGAGGCCGACTCGATCATCGCGACCTACGGCCAGGACCGGGACCGCCCGGTGTGGCTCGGCTCGCTGAAGTCCAACCTCGGCCACACCCAGGCCGCCGCCGGGGTCGGTGGCGTGATCAAGATGGTGATGGCGATGCGCAGCGGCGTGCTGCCGCGCACCCTGCACGCCGACGAGCCGACCCCGCACGTGGACTGGGACGCCGCCGCCGTCCGGCTGCTCACCGAGCCGGTGCCGTGGCCGCGGGCCGACCGCCCGGCCCGGGCCGCGGTGTCCAGCTTCGGCATCAGCGGCACGAACGCGCACGTGATCATCGAGCACGGGCCCGAG
>DASSUA010000199.1:0-2200 GCA_035707525.1 Pseudonocardiaceae bacterium | reverse complement strand
CTGGCATGCACGGCCTGGACCGCGTCGACCTCGTCGAGCGCGTCGAGCAGCTCCCTGCGAGTGGCGTCGGCGCGCAGCGGGAGCTTGTACGGCTTGCCCACGGCGGTGACCGGCAGCGCGTCGAGCACCACGACCTGCTTCGGTGCGGCGGCGCGTTCGGCGACCCGGTCGGCGGCCCACTCGCGCAGCTCATGCTCGGCGACCGCGGCGTCGGGGGCGAGGGTGACGTAGGCGACCGGCACCTCGCCGGCGCGCGCGTCCGGGCGGCCGACCGCGGCGGCCCCGGTGACCTGGGGATGGGCGAGCAGCGCGTCCTCGACCATCGCCGGGTCGATGTTGGGGCCGCCGCGGATGATCAGGTCCTTGGCCCGGCCGGCCAGGGAGACGAAGCCGTCTTCGTCGACGGTGCCGAGGTCTCCGGTGTCCAGCCAGCCGTCGACCAGCTTGCCGAGGCCGTCGAGCAGGTGGCCGTGCTCGCCGCGGCCGACGACGTAGCCGGGGAAGACCGTCGGGCCGCTGATCACCAGCGTGCCGGTCTCGCCGGCCGGCAGGTCCTCCCAGGCGCCATCGCCGGCGACCCGCACCGCTTTCACGCGTTGGTAGGGCAGCCGCTGCCCGACCGTCCCGGGCCGCGGTGTGTCGGGGAAGCCGCGGGCGCTGGCGCAGGTCGCTTCCGTCAGCCCGTACCCCTCGAGCAGGCTCACTCCGGTGTGGGCCTGGAAGCTCTCGCGGACCGCTGGGGGCAGGGGTGAGGCACCGACCATGGCGAAGCGCAGGCTGGTGATGTCGGCATCGACCGGGAGCTGCGCCAGGACGGCATACACGGTGGGGACCGCGCTCATCGTCGCGATCCGGTAGTGCTCGACGAGCTTCCAGAACTCGCCGAACAGTGCCTGCTCGCGGTAGCCGAGCGGACCCGCCCACACCACCCGCTGGCCCTTGAACAGCGGGGCCAGCGTGGTCACCACCAGCGCGTTGACGTGGAACAAGGGCAGCGCGGCGAACACCACCGACTGCTGGTCGAGCAGCGAGTTGGCGGCCAGCATCCAGGCGTCGGCGACTTCGTTGGCGTGCGTCTGCGCGGCCAGCTTCGGCGCCCCGGTGGTGCCGCCGGTGTGGAACAGCCCGGCCAGATCGGCGGGACGCGGCGGGTCGCCGGCGAACGAGGCCGAGTCCATGCCGGCGGCCAAGCTGGCGAGGTAGCCCACCCGGACGCCGTCGAGCGGCGGCAGGGGCGCCGGCGGCGCTCCTGCCGCGGTGGGTCGCAGCACGAGGATCGCGTCGAGCAGGCCCTCGTCGGCAAGCTGCCGCGCGGTCTCCCAGGTCGCCGGCGCGAGCTCCGGGCCGGCGGTGATCAGCACCCGGGCCCCGGAGCGGCGCAGCAGCTGCGCGAGGTGCCGGGGGTTCAGGGCGCCGTTGAGTGGTGCCGCGATCCCGGCCAGCTGCGCGGCCAGCGTGGCGGTGATCAGCTCGGCGCAGTTGGGTGCCATCAGGGCCACGGCGTCGCCGCGGCCGACGCCGAGCCGGTGCAGCAGGTTGGCGTACCGGTGGACGTCGGCGAGCAGGTCGGCGAACGCGCGGTGCTGCGGCTCCCGCCAGCGGGCGGCCTCGGGGAGGACGGTGATCGCGGTGCGGTCGGGCCAGCGGGCCGCGGCCCGTGCGAGCAGCGCATAGGTCGACTCCGGCAGGCCGCGCGCCGCCAGCGGCACGGCTTCGATCGCCGGCAGGTCGGTCGGCGTCGCGTAGCGCGGCCACGGCAGGTCCGGGCTCATCGGGCGTACCTCACGATCGTGCGCTGGGTGCCGAGGTCGATCGCGCCGTCGTCGGTGGCCACGGAGGCCTCGACGACGTCGCCGTCCTGCAGGTAGTTGGGGTTGCGCGCCTGGCCGCGGAAGAACAGCCTCCACCTGGCCGCGGTCGGCAGCAGCGCGCCGATGATCTCGACCGGCTTGGCCGGGGCGGTCAGCGCGGTGCCGACCGGGGTGCCGGTGAGCAGCAGGTCGCCGGGGTCGAGCCGCTGGAAGCGGGTCAGCGCCTGCAGCGTGTCGGCGGGCGGGTAGATCATGTCGGCCACGGTCATGTTCTGCCGCAGCTGGCCGTTGACCCACAGCCGCAGCCGCAGGTCGGTGAACCGCTTGAGCTCGTCGGCGGCCAGCAGCACCAGCGCCGGCCCGACCGGGGTGAAGGTGGGGTAGGACTT
>DASSUA010000198.1:0-2446 GCA_035707525.1 Pseudonocardiaceae bacterium | reverse complement strand
TTTCGGGTTCAGTGGGACGGGTTGGTTGACGGCGAACCTGGCCGCGGCCGGCGCGCTGCTGCTCGCCAACCGGAACCGGCAGGCCGGTGCGATTGCCGTGGGGCTCGCGGGCTGTCTTTGCTACGGCACCACGTTCGCGGTGTGGCCGGCCCTGGCGTTGCTCAACTGGCTGCGCGGCCGGCCCGTCCGCTGGGTGGTAGCGCCGCTGGTGATCTCGGTCGTGGTGGTCGGCGGCTGGGCGCTGACCTATGACGGCGGCACCGAACGGCCGGCCGACCGGCCGCTGGGCCTCGACAGCTACCTGTCGGTCATTGCCTCGACCCTGGGCCAGCTGTGGTCGCGCGAGCCGGACGTCGCCGTGGTCTTCGGCACCGCGACCGCGCTGCTGCTGGCGATCTTTGCCGCGCTGGCGGTGCGGGATCGGCTCACCGGCGACCTCGACCACCCACAGGCGCCGTGGGTCGCGCTCGCCGGCTACGCCTGCGGCGCCGCGACGATGATCGGCGTCGCGCGCGTCGGCGCCGGCGCCGAGCTCGCCACGACCAGCAGGTACGCCTCGCTCCCCGCGCTCGCCCTGTGTTCCCTGCTGACGCTGGCCGTGCTGCGGCAGCCGGCCCAGTCGAGGTTGCGGGTCGTGACGGCGGCCGTCGCCGCCGGGCTCATCACCTACACCGCCGGCAGCGGCCAGGCGCACAACGTCCGCGGCCAGTTCGACCAGCAGCAACTGCTCGCTACGGCGATGCGCGTGCGGGCCGACAGCGTCGTCGGCAAGCTTCGCGCCGACCCGGGGGCACTCGCCGCGACGAGCTCGCTCGGCGCCTACCCGTTCAACGACGCGTTCTCGCTCGGCTGCGGTGGCGGCGGCCCCGAGCTGGGTGACCGGGTCGAGCTGGCGAAGACGGCCGAGCTGCCCGGGCCGAACCGCGGCCCGAATGCCGGGTATGTCGAGTCGGAGCTGGCCGGTGACGCGGTGATCGGCGGCTGGGCGCTGATCGATGGCCGGCGGGCCGACTGTGTGGTGATCACCGACGCGGGCGGGACGGTCGTCGGCGGCGGGGTGACCGGATACAGCCGCCCGGACCTGCCGCGGGCGCTCGATGTGACCGAGTATCGCGGCGGGTGGCGGGCCGTGGCGGCCCCCGGCCTGTCCGGCGGCACCGTGATCGTGGGCGCCGGCGGGCGGCTGTACCGGGTGACGGCGACCGCCAAGCCCTCCGATGCGCCGGCCGCACCGCAGGTACCGGCCACGCCGACCGTCCGGCCGAGCCGGTGACGTCGACGCCGGCCGGCCCGGCGGCCAGGCCCAACGCCTACCTGCCACAGCTGGCGTTCGTCACCGCGGCGGCGGTCGCCGCCTGGGTCGCGTTCGCCGATCACCTGCCGCTGGTGGTGACCGCGCTGGCCCGGATCGGCCTGCCGCGCACGGCGGCCGCGATCGTGCTGGTGGTGCTCGGCCTGCTCGCGACCGCGCGGATGTGGCGGGCGAACCTGGCCGCACTCGGCCACCGGCTGCCGGCCGCGACGACCTACCGGGTGTTCTTCCCCGCCCAGGTCGGCAAGTACCTGCCGGGGGCGGTGTGGCCCTACCTTGCTCAGCTGCGGCTGATCCGCACGTACGGAGTGCCGGCCCGCGCCACGCTCACCGCCAGCACGATGTTCCTCGCGATGCACGTGAGCACCGGCATCGCGCTGGGCGCCGCGCTGCTGGCCGGAATCGGCGCGATCACCGCGCAGCTGTGGTGGTTGCTGCTGCTCGCGCCGCCCGCGCTGGCCTTGCTGCAGCCGAGGGTCATCGTGTGGATCGCCGGCCGGCTGCCCGCCCGTGGCGAGACCGCCGCGCCGTCGCTCGGCTGGCCCGGCCTGGCCCGGCCGGCTGGTTGGATGCTCGTTGGCTGGCTGTGCTACGGCGCCGCGGGGTTCGTGACGCTCACCCCGTTCGTGGGCGGCCGGGAGCTGCCGGCGGCCGCGGTGGCCGCCACCGGTGCGTTTGCGGTTGGCTGGGTCGTGGGCCTGGTAACGATCGTCGCGCCGGCCGGGATCGGCGCGAGAGAGGCCACCTTCGCCCTGCTGCTGACCCCGCTAGTCGGCGCCGCACCGGCGGTGGCGGTCGCGCTGCTGCTGCGGCTGTGCCACCTGGCGGCCGACCTGACGCTCGCCGCGTGGTTCGGCATCGGCGTCGCGCGCAAAACCGCCCCGGGTCGAATGCGGAGTTGAATACAGCCGTGACCGTCGACTACGCCGACGGCGCCGAACCCACCGTGCTCGCGGCCCTGCGGGCGGCCGGTGATGTCAGCGCCGGTTCCGCCGAGCTGGCCGCCAAGGTGACCTCGTGGGAGACGGCCTACCACTTCTCCCCTGGGCGGCTCGGGCTGCTCGCGCCACTTCGCCTGCGTGCCGGCACCCGGGCGGCCGACGTCGGCTGCGGCTCCGGCGTGCTGACCAGGGC
>DASSUA010000197.1:0-3459 GCA_035707525.1 Pseudonocardiaceae bacterium | reverse complement strand
TTCGATCCGGGTCGGGTCGTCCGCGAGGACGACCAGGTCGGCGACCTTGCCGGCGGTGATCGAACCGGCGTCGTCCCAACCGCACGCGTGGGCGGCGCCGGCGGTGAACGCGTGCAGGGCCTGCTCGACGGTGACGGCCTCGCCGGGGCCGACCGGCCGGCCCGACGACGTGCGCCGCCGCACCATGAACTGGATCGAGCGCAGCGGGGCGCCGGCCGTGACCGGGCGGTCCGAGCTGCCCGCGAGCCGCACGCCGTGGTCGAGGAACGCCCGCCCCCGGTACAGCCACGCCTCCCGCTCCGGGCCCATGATCTCGGCGTAGTCGTCGCCGAGGTACCACAGGAAGTTCGGCTGGACCACGGCGATCGCGCCGACCTCGGCGAACCTGGCGAGCTGGTCGGGCCGCACGAGCCCGGAGTGCTCGATCCGGTGGCGGGCGCCGGGGCGCGGGTACCGAAGCTGCGCCCGGGCCAGCGCGTCCAGGGTGAGGTCGATCGCGCGGTCGCCGATCGCGTGCACGGCGAGCTGCCAGCCGGCGCGGTGGCCGTCCACGATCAGCTCGGTGAGCTGCGTCGGGTCGGCGTAGAGCTGGCCGGTGCTGGTGCTGCCGGCGTAGGGAGCGGACAGCGCCGCGGTGCGGGTCATCATGCCGCCGTCGGTGAACACCTTGAGGGCGCCGATCGACAGGCGCTCGCCGCCGAAGCCGGTGCGCATTCCGAGGTCGATCGCCCTGGGAATGCCGTCGGCCGGGTGCGCGCCGACGTCTCGCAGGGCGTCACCGGCGACCATCAGCCGGACCCGGATCGGCAGCCGGCCCTGTTCGTGCGCGGCCTGGTAGGCGGCGACCTCGACCGGGCTGTGGCTGACCAGGCCACCGCCGATGCCGGCCTCCGCGCACGCGGTGACACCCTCGGCCAGACAGGTGCGCGCCGCGCGTTCGATGCCGGCGGCGAGCTCGGTCAGCGGGTACGGCTGGCGCAGCCTCCGCGCCACGGCCATGCCCTGCTCGGTGAGCACCCCGCCGGTGTGCTCGACGCCAGGCGGTAGCAGCGCGAGCACCGCGCCGTTCACCACGCACGCGTGGCCGGAATCGTGCATCACGAACAGCTTGCGCCCGGCGGCCACCGTATCCAGCTCGGCCGCGGTGAGATGCCGGCCGAGCGGCCGCTGGTCGTAGCCGACGACGTCGACCCACTCGCCGGCCGGTCGCTGGCCGGCGGCCCGCCCGATGACCGTCAACACGTCCTCGACGCGACGGCACGGGGCGACATTCGCCGCGCCGGCCCGCACCCCTGCCCAGGCCAGATGCACGTGCGCATCGATGAACCCGGGCAGCACGGTCGCACCGTCGAGGTCGACGCTGCGGCGCGCCGGCAACCGCGCCACCTGCTCATCGACGCCGACGATCCGGCCGTGCCAGATCCCCAGCTCCCGCGCCAGCGGCCGGTCCGGGTCCATGGTCAGCACGTTCGCGTTGTGCAGGTGCACGTCGAGCATGACCACAGGGTGCCCCCACTTGCCCGGTCGTGCGTTTGCTCTGCCCGAGCGTGCAGTCGGTGCTGTCCGGGCGACCGGCTTCGCCCTACATTGACCGGTGATGGGCACCTATCGCGCTGATTTTCGAGCCAACACCGACGCGTTGACGGCGCTCGCCGGCGACCTGGACGAGGCCGCCGGGCAGGCGCGGGCCGCCGCCGAGGCCGTCGCCGGGGCCGCGGCTGGGGCCGCCGCCGGGGCCGTCGCCGGGGGCTGGGACGGCGAGTACGGGCCGGACGGCCTGGCCGAGGCCGTCGGCGAGCTCACCGGGGTGTGGCAGGGCCGGCTGCTCGGGATCCACCGGGACGTGGCGACGGCCGCGACGCAGGTACGCGCCGCGAGGGACGCCTACCTCGACGCCGACGCGGCCGCGGCAGCGGAGTTCGAACGTGGCGGCTGACTATCGGGGGCTCGGCTTCGACCCGGCACCGGGCAGCGTGGCGGCGGTCGCCGCGGCGAGCGACCGGATCGGCCGGGCCGCCAGCCACGCCGCCGGGGCGCAGCGGGCGATCGGGGACGCCGGGACGCGCATGGACCGGGCCTGGAGCGGCGGCGCGGCGTCGTCGTTCACGGCCGCGCTGGAGCGGGCGCCGGCGGAGCTGGCCGGGGCGCGCCGAGCCCTGGAGGCGGCGGCCGCCGTGCTCGACGGGTGGGCCGCCACGTTGCGCGCCAACCAGCGCCGGGCCGACCGGTTGGACCGGCGGGCGGTCGAGCTTCGGCGGGCGGTCGAGCAGGCCGGCGAGGACCTGGCGCGGGCGAGGACGGCGCTGCAGGTCGCAATCGGCTCGGCGGCGCGCGCCGCGGCGGCCGACCACGCGGCGGCGCTGGCCAGGCACGCCCGGCTGGTCGAGGAGCTGGACCGGGTGCTGGCGGCGGCCAGGGAGCTCGAGCGCGAGCACCGGACGGCCGCGAGCCGGGTCGCCGAACGGTTGCGCGCGCTCGGCGCGATATCGGAGAGCTCTGAGGTGGGTTCCGAGGTGAGTTCCGCGGATCCTGGCGATCTCGGCCGGATCGCCAGGATCGCCGGCTCGCTGGCGCTGCACGGCGGCGAGCTGGCCCGCACGCTCTTCGGTCCCGGCGCTGTGCCGGCCGGCGCGGCGTCCGCCGGCGCCGGACCTGCCGGCGCGGTATCGATGGGCGCGAGACCTACCGGCGCGGTATCGATGGGCGCCGGACCTACCGGCGCGGTATCGATGGGCGCCGGACCTACCGGCGCCGTGGGCCGGTTTGTCGCCGCGCTCGCCGGCCCGCCCGGTGGCCGGTGAGGCTGCCGCCCGTACCGGGGATCACCCCGGTCTCGCTGGGCTCGGTGGAGCACACCGCCGCCGAACTGCTGGCTGCGCTGCACCGGATCAAAGGTCGCGACGCCGCCCGTGACCCCGCGCTCGCGATCGCCGCCAGCCAGACCGCCGAGCTGGCCCACGAGCGGGGGGCCGGCCTGGTGGCGACCATCGAGCACCCCGGGGCCGACCCGGCCCTGCTGGTCGCCTGGGTGCTGCCGCTCGACCGCCGGCTCGACCCCGATTCGGCAACGGATCTGGGCCACCATCTCGCCGACGCCGGCGGCCCGGACATTCGCGAGGTGACCAGGGCGCAGACCGCCGCCGGCTACCCGGCCGTGATCGCCGAGCGGATCCCGCCCGACCTGGTCGGGGCGCAGCTGCAGGTGCTGGTGTTCGACGTTGCGCAGCCGCGGGTGGCGGTGTTCACGCTGCATTCGACGACCGGCCGCGGCTGGCTGGAGATCTCCGCGCTCGCCGGCCGGTTCGTCTCCGGTCTGCGGTTCAGCGGTGCCGAAAGTCGCTCGGCGACTGCCCGACGGCGCTCCGGAACGCCCGCGAGAAGTGCGCCGCGCTGACGAACCCGCACGCCCTGGCGATCTCCGCGATGCTCTGCGCCGACCTGGCCGGGTCGGTGAGCAGC